>NZ_AMRI01000004.1 GCF_000299915.1 Gallaecimonas xiamenensis 3-C-1 | reverse complement strand
CCCCTTCCAGCCGATCCAGGGCCTTGTGTTGGGCGCTTTGGTGGCGCTCTTCGGTGCGGGTATGCAGATAGAGGCTGGTGGTGTGGATGCTGTCGTGGCCGGCGTCGGCCTGGACATGGGCCAGGGGCCGGCCGTTAAGGTTGATGTCGTGGGTGATGCCGGTGTGGCGGATATTGTGGGCGGTAAGGGTGCGCATCTCCTGGGCGTCCTGGAAGAAGCCGTCCTGCTCGGCCTGGTCGGCCCCGGCCTGGATCACCAGCTCTACCTCGTCCCTAAGCTGCCGCACCCCCAGGTTGGCATTGCGCAACCCCACTTCCCTGCCCCGCCCGGCGGCCCTTAGCCTGACCAGCAAGGGGCTGGCGTCCTTGGGTGACGGCAGCGCCCCAAGCCCCAAAAACTGGCGGTAACGGCCAAGGGCGTCCAACAAGGCTTTGGACACCGCCACAGTGCGGCTCTTGCCGCCCTTGCTGATGGGCACCCGAAAGCCCCATACCCCGGTGTGGCTGTCCCGCTGAAACTGGCCCATCACCGGCGAAAACCCCGGCCGCGCTGCCACTTCGGAGATGCGCAGGTAACAGCTGTACAGCAGGCTTATCAGAAAAAGGCTGCGCTCGTGGCGCTGGGGGTCACTCTTGGCCAGGGCTTTGGCGGCGCTCATAACGTAAGACCACTGTAATTCGCTAAAGACCTTGATGTCTTCGTCGCCCACAAAACGGCCGTCCACCAGGCTTTGGCGCTGGTTATGGCGGCTCCACAGCATGGCCGGGTTACGCTCCGTATACTCCTCGCCAATAAGGTAGCTGTAAAAGGACGACAGTATGGCCAGCTTGGTGGCCAGGGCCTTGTCGCTCAGCCGGTACGGCAGTGCGATGCCGTCCAGGCGCTTGCCCAAAAAGGGCCGCCACAGCGGATTGGGCACCCGTTGTTGCCAATGTTTGTCGTCAACAAACTGGGCCACGTTGCGAAAGGCGATCAGGGCCTCGGGGGGAGCCTGGCAGTAGGCCACGTAGCGGCCCATGGTGCGCCGGCTCAGCTCTCCTGGGCTTATTCCTTCCACGTCAAAGCACCAATGGAGGAAGGTGGTGAGCTCGGAGCGGTAGGCCTTGTAGTTGTTGTCGTTGTGGCGGGCTTCCAGTAGCCAGTCGACGGCGTGCTCGTAGACCAGGCCGGCGTCGGCCACCTTGTGCAGGGTGATTTGGGCCAGGTGCTGGTTCACCTGGGCATTGCCCTCTTCAAGCCAGGCCGGGCGGTCAAACAGGGGCAAAACGGGAGGCAGTTCCATGGGCGATACCGGCAAAAAGGCCGCAGCATACCGTAAAGACCAAAAATACTGAATATTTATACAGTTATTTATTGGCGGCCTGGTCCAGGCGCAATAAAAAGCGCGATTGCTGAACGCTGAGCTGCCAGGTCATGGGGCCGTGGGCGCAGCGGGCCAGTTGCACTGTGGCTTCGAAGCGGTCCGGGCCAACCCGGCGAAACGGCGCCGGCACCAGGCCCATGTACATCTCTACCCCTTCCAGTTGGCCCACCAGGCTGGCCACCTCTGCTGGCAACGCCAGGTGCAGGGTCAGGGTGATAGGCACCTGGGAGCGCAGCGGCCTGGGGCCCACCTCCAAGGTGGCGCCCTGGTGGGTGCAGGGGACCAGGGTAGCGTCACAAGAGGGTAGCGCCTGGGCCAGGGCCGGCAGCCAGGCCAGGGCAAACAGGGCTTTTCTCATCAAACCTCCTTGCAGGTTACAAAATAAGCTATCCCTTTGATCTGGCACAAGGGCTCTGCCGCCCTTCCCCACTAGCATGCCCCTGCTATGCTGGTTTTGTAACATCAAAAAATTGCTATAAAACTGTGGTGGTTAAGTTAGCGCCAGTGGTGATTTCCAGTAGACTATGGCGCAGAAGTGAGCAGCTCCCGTGAGAAAGCAGCACACGGGAGGTGGTGTAGAAGAACGACAGCAGCGGAAGCCAAAACGATGAGTCATACGAGTTCTCATGCTGACTACAACTACACTGTCGTGCGCCAGTTTGCCCTGGTTACTGTGCTGTGGGGCATTATTGGCATGGCAGTGGGTGTGTTCATTGCAGCCCAGCTGGTCTGGCCGCAACTGAATTTTGATACTCCCTGGTTGACCTTCAGTCGCCTGCGCCCCTTGCACACCAATGCGGTGATCTTTGCATTCGGCACCAGCGCCCTGTTCGCAACCTCCTACTACGTGGTGCAGCGCACCTGCCAAACCCGCCTCTTCAGTGACGGCCTGGCGGCCTTTACCTTCTGGGGCTGGCAGGCGGTGCTGGTGGCGGCAGCCATCTCCTTGCCGCTGGGCTACACCACCTCCAAGGAATATGCGGAGCTGGAGTGGCCCATCGACATCGCCATCGCGGTGGTGTGGGTGGCCTACGCCGTGGTGTTCTTCGGCACCCTGGTCAAGCGCAAGACCAGCCATATCTATGTGGCCAACTGGTTCTTCGGCGCCTTTATCCTGACGGTGGCGGTGCTGCATATCGTCAACTCCGCCGAGGTGCCGGTCAGCGCCATGAAGTCTTACTCCATGTACGCCGGGGCGGTGGACGCCATGGCCCAGTGGTGGTACGGCCATAACGCCGTGGGCTTTTTGCTGACGGCAGGCTTTTTGGGGATGATGTACTACTTCGTGCCCAAGCAGGCCGGGCGGCCGGTCTATTCCTACCGCTTGTCCATCGTCCACTTCTGGGCGCTGATCGCCACCTATATCTGGGCCGGCCCCCACCACCTGCACTACACCGCCCTGCCCGACTGGACCCAGTCGTTGGGCATGGTGATGTCCATCATCCTCTTTGCCCCGTCCTGGGGGGGGATGATCAACGGCATCATGACCCTGTCCGGCGCCTGGCATAAGCTCAGGAACGACCCGATACTGCGCTTTCTTATCGTGTCCCTTTCCTTCTACGGCATGTCCACCTTCGAAGGCCCAATGATGGCCATCAAGACGGTGAACGCCTTGTCCCACTACACCGACTGGACCATAGGCCACGTGCATTCCGGGGCCCTGGGCTGGGTAGCCATGGTGTCCATCGGCTCCCTCTACCACCTGATCCCGGTGCTGTTCGGCCAGGGCCGCATGTATTCCACCAAGCTCATCAACGTCCACTTCTGGCTGGCCACCATAGGGGTGGTGCTCTATATCGTCGCCATGTGGATAAGCGGGGTGATGCAGGGGCTGATGTGGAAGGCGGTCAACCCCGACGGCACTTTGGTGTATTCCTTCGTGGATGGGGTTGTGGCGTCCAAGCCGTTCTATTTCATGCGCTTTGTCGGCGGCTGCTTCTTTGTGGTGGGGATGTTGGTGATGGCCTATAACACCTGGCGCACCGTCTTTGCCCCCAAAGGGGCCCTGGCCCCTGAGCCCATTGAGCAAGTGGCCTAAGGAGCGGACCCATGAAGAACAAGCACGAGTTTATTGAGAAGAACGTCGGCTGGCTGGCGATCATGATCATCGTCGTCATCTCCTTCGGTGGCCTGGTGGAGATCACCCCGCTGATGTTCCAGGACCAAACTACCCAACCGGTGAAGAACCTGCGCCCCTACACGGCTCTGGAGCTGGAGGGCCGCGACATCTATATCCGTGAAGGCTGCGTGGGCTGCCACAGCCAGATGATCCGCCCCTTCCGCCATGAAACCGAGCGCTACGGCCACTATTCGGTGGCCGGTGAGTCGGTGTGGGAACACCCCTTCTTGTGGGGCTCCAAGCGCACCGGGCCGGATCTGGCCCGGGTCGGCGGCCGCTACTCGGACGACTGGCACCGCTGGCACCTGGAAAACCCGCGCCTGGTGGTGCCCGAATCGGTGATGCCCGGTTACCCCTGGCTTAACGAGAACATCCTGGACGGCAAACTGACGGCCAAGAAGATGGAAGTGTTCAGAAGCTTTGGTGTGCCCTACACCGATGAACAGATCCAAGGGGCCGAGAAGGCCGTGGCGGGCCATACCGAAATGGACGCCATCGTCGCCTACCTGCAGTCACTCGGCCACGCGCTGCAATAAGGCATGGATATGGATTACGGAACCTTCAGGGGTGTAATCACCCTGGTGATCTTACTGCTGTTCGTGGGCATTGCCGTCTGGGCCTGGTCGGCCCGGCGCCAAAAGGACTTCGAAGAAGCGGCCAACCTGGTGTTTTCCGACGAAGACACCCCTGATGACAAGCAGGAGTCAAAACAATGAGTAGCTTCTGGAGCATCTGGATCATCGTACTGACGCTCATCGTGATCATCGGCTGTGCCGTGGTCCTGTTCTGGGCACGCAGGAACTCCACCGACATCAAGGAGGGTGAACTGATGCACCACTCCTTCGACGGCATAGTGGAGATCAACAACCCGCTGCCCAGGTGGTGGTACTACATGTTCTGGTTCACCATCGTCTTTTCGTTGCTGTACCTGTTGCTGATGCCGGGACTGGGTAGCTTCAAGGGCCTGCTGGGCTGGCAATCGTCCATCCAGGACGCCCGCTCCCTGGCCGAAATCAAGGAAAAGGAAGCCAAGCTTCTGGCCAGTGGCAGCGGTTATATCCAGTACGAGCGGGAGATGACCAAGGCCGAAGCCACCTTCGGGCCCATCTTTGCCGCCTACGCCAGCCGCCCTATAGAAGAACTGGCCTACGACAAAGACGCCCTCAAGGTAGGCCAGCGATTGTTCCTGCAAAACTGCGCCCAATGCCACGGTTCGGCCGCCAAGGGGGGTAACGGTTTCCCCAACCTCACCGACAGCGATTGGCTCTACGGCGGCAAGCCGGAGATCATCAAGGAAACCCTTCTGCACGGCCGGGTAGCGCAGATGCCGGCCTGGGGCGATGCCCTGGGTGAGCAAGGGGTCAAAGAGATGACCGCCTACGTGCTGAGCCTGTCCGGGCGCAAGGTCAACCAGCAGTTGGCCGACGCCGGCAAGGCCAAGTTCGCCATGTGCGCCGCCTGCCATGGCCAGGACGGTAAAGGGGCCTACCTCAATAACCTGCCGGTGGCCGCCGGCGCCGCCCCCAACCTGACCGATGACATTTGGCTTTACGGTGGTTCGGAGCGGGCCGTGGAAGAAACCCTCCGTTACGGGCGCCATGGGGTGATGCCGGCCTGGCAAGACCGCCTGGGGGCGGACAAGGTCCACGTACTGGCCGCCTATGTCTATCGCCTCTCCAACCCCGAGCCGAAGGAACAGGAATAAGCGTTTGATTCTGTGAAAAAAGCCCTGCGCCTGTCAGGGCTTTTTGTTAGCCTCTCCCTATTGCTGCCTTTTCGACCGGAGGTGTCATGCAGCCCTGGTACAAGCAATTCTGGCCCTGGTTCTTGATTACCCTGCCCGTCTGCGCCGTGGTGGCCAGCTGTTACACCTTCTATATTGCGGCCACCGATCCTGCCGATCTGGTGGTGGCCGACTATTACAAGGAAGGCAAGGCCATCAACCTGGAACTGACCGAGCTCAATGCCGCCCAGAGCCGCCATATCCGGGCCACCGTCACCCAGGTGCCAGGGGGGCTGGATATGGTGTTGAGCGGCGACGACCTGGAGCCCGGCCTGGCGGTCAAGCTCAGCCTGCACCACGCCACCCTGGCCCGTAACGATTTCGACCGCATGCTGACCGCCAATGCCGCCGGTGTTTACCACCTGGTTCTGGACCACCCCATGGTCGGGCGCTGGCACCTGCAGGCCGAACCCTTTGACGGCCAATGGCGGGTCCAAGCCCAGGTAGATTTTGACGAGGAACACCAGGCGGTGCTGACCGGTGAGCCCTGACAACCTCTGTTACCACTGCCACCAACCCCTGGACCCGGGCAGCACCTTTCGCACCCGCATCCTCGGTAAGGACAGGGCCCTTTGCTGCGCCGGTTGCCAAGCGGTAAGCCAGGCCATAGTCGATAGCGGCCTGAGCGACTATTACCGCTACCGCACCCAGGCGGCGGTGGCCCCCGATGCCCTGGTACCCCAGGCCCTGGCGGGCTACGACAGCCCTGCCCTGCAGCGCCAGTTCGTGCACCAGGACGGGGAGCTGAGCGAGGTTATCCTGTCGGTGGATAACCTAAGCTGCGCCGCCTGTGCCTGGCTGATTGAAAAACGCCTGGGGGCCATGAACGGGGTGGCCCGGGTCCATGTCAACGCCACCAGCCAGCGCCTGCAGGTACGCTGGCAGCAAGATAGGCTGCCTCTGTCGGCCCTGCTAAAGGCCCTGGCAGACTTGGGGTACCCGGCCCTGCCCTTTGCCCCGGACCAGCAAGAAGCCCTCTACAGCGCCCAGCTCAAACGCCTTACCCTGCGCCTGGGCCTGGCCGGTATTGCCACCATGCAGGTGATGATGTTCGCCTTCGCCTTTTATTTCGGGGTGGGTAATGACGGCGAGCTGGGCCAGTATTTTCGCTACCTGTCCTGGGGACTGGCCAGCCCCGTCGCCCTCTATTCGGCCCAGCCCTTCTACCAGGCCGCCTGGCGCCAGCTGCGCCTGGGCCAGCCCGGTATGGATGTGCCGGTGTCCATCGCCATCCTCGGCGCCTACCTGGCCTCCAGCTACGCCACCTTTGGCGGCGGGGGCGAGGTCTATTTCGAGTCCATCGCCATGTTCACCTTCCTGCTGCTCACCGGCCGGCTGCTGGAGCTGCGGGCCCGGCACAAGGCGGCCCAGGGCGCGGCCAACCTGTTAAAACTGGTGCCTGCCCTGGCCTGGCAGGTCACCGACCAGGGGCCTTGCCAGGTGCCGGTAGCGCAATTGGCCCTGGGGGACAGGGTCCAGGTCAGGCCGGGGGAGAAGGTGCCCACCGATCTTCGCCTTACCAGTAGCGGCGCCGAGCTGGACGAAAGCTTTTTAACCGGCGAGGCCCTGCCGGTGGCCAAAAAGTGCGGCGACAGCCTCTATGCCGGTAGCCTTAACCTGCGCTCCCCCCTGGAAGGGGAAGTCAAAGCCCTGGGGGCCGACAACCTGGTGGCGGGGATTTTGCGGCTGCAAGAAGGCGCCCAGGCCCAAAAGCCCAAGAGTGCCCAATTGGCCGACCTCATAGCCCGGCGCTTTGTGGTGCGGCTGCTGCTGGTGGCGCTACTGACCTACCTGGGCTGGCTCTGGTGGCGCCCCGAAGACGCCTTCTGGGTAACCTTGTCGGTGCTGGTTGCCAGCTGCCCTTGCGCCCTGTCCCTGGCCACCCCTGCCGCCCTGACCTGCACCATGAGCCGTCTGGGCCAGCTGGGCTGGCTAGTGCGCCAAGGCGACAGCCTGGAAGTGCTGCCGCACATCGACACCGTGCTGTTCGACAAGACCGGCACCTTGACCCAGGGCCGCCTGGAACTGGCCGACATCAAAGCCATGCGCGGCGAGGCTGGCCATTGGGCAGCGGTAGCGGCCGCCCTGGAAGCGGGCTCAGAGCACCCCATAGCCCGTGCCTTTGACCCTTACGCCGCAACCCTCAAGGCCGACGGCATCGAAAACCACCCGGGCCAGGGAGTGAGCGGTACCCTGGCTGGGGTGTCTTACCGCCTGGGGTCGGCCGCCTTTACCCAGAGCCCGGATCTCGGGGCCAGCCTCTACCTTGCCGACCAACAAGGCCCCCTGGCCGGGTTTTGGCTCAAAGACCGCTTGCGGGACGACGCCCCTGACCTTATCGCCCGCCTTAAAGCCCGGGGGCTTGAGGTGGCGCTGTTAACCGGTGACGGCTCACCCCTGGCCGACCAGTTGGGCCAGTCCCTTGGCATCAAGGTCAGCAAGGGGCTGTTACCGGCCGATAAGCTGGCCCATATCCGCGCCTTGCAGCAGGGCGGCCACAAGGTGCTGGTGGTGGGCGACGGGGTTAACGACGCCCCGGTGCTGGCCGGGGCCGACCTGTCCCTGGCCATGGGCTCGGGAACCGACCTGGCCCGGGCCAGCAGCGACGTGGTGTTGCTGGGGGACCAGCTGGGCAAGCTCGACAGCGCCTGGCAGCTGGTGCTCAAGGGCCGGCGCATCATCCGCCAAAATTACGGCTGGGCCCTGTGTTATAACCTGGTGATAGTGCCGGTGGCGGTGCTGGGCCTGGTCAGCCCCTGGCTGGCCGCCCTTGGCATGTCCTTAAGCTCGCTGCTGGTGCTGTCCAATTCCCTGAGGTTACTGAAGTGAGCATCCTGGCCCTGCTGATACCCATTGCCGTATTGATCGTCATCATCGCCGTGGCGGTGTTCTTCTGGGCGGTGAAAAGCCAGCAATTTGAGGATCTCGACCGCCAGGGCCACAGCATCCTCTTCGACGAAGACGACAAGGATCCCAAACCGTGACCCTGGGGTTTTGGCCTGCGGTGCTGATGGGTCTGGCTGGCGCCGGCCACTGCCTTGGCATGTGCGGCAGCCTGGCCGGGGCCTTTTCCCTGACGGTGGCACCGAACCGGCGCCTGGTGACTTTACTGATGTACAACCTGGGCCGCCTGGCCAGTTACGGCCTGGCCGGCGCCCTGGTAGGGGGCCTTGGCGCCTATGTGAGCGCCATAGGCACGCCGCTGCTGCTGGCCTTTCGGCTGCTGGCCGCCTTGCTGCTGGTGCTGATGGCTTTGTACCTGTTGCGCTGGCACCTGGGGCTGATGCGCCTTGAAGCCCTGGGCCAGCACCTTTGGCGCCGCCTAAAACCCCTGGCCGGGGATCTGCTGCCCCTAAAGAATCCCTGGCAGGCCCTGCCCCTTGGCCTTTTGTGGGGCTGGCTGCCCTGCGGCCTGGTCTATTCGGCCCTGTCCTGGGCCCTGGTCAGCGGTTCGGCCCTTGATGGCGGCCTTAGCATGCTGGCCTTCGGCCTTGGCACCCTGCCGGTGATGCTGGCAACGGGGCTTGCCGCCACTAAACTCAAACAACTGCTGCAACATCCTGGCTTTAAAGGCCTTGCAGCCTTTATCCTATTGGCTATGGCGGTTAATCTGTTGTTTGTCACCTGGCGGCAATGGATGCCGGCGTGACCCCAAACCCCGATCTTTAACGTTTGTCAGCCAAGGAAGTATGAGATGCACCGGAATTCGTCTTGCGCCATCCACTGTCACGATTGCGCCATGAGTGAGCTTTGCATTCCTTTTACCCTGACCGACACCGAGCTCGACCAGTTGGACAGCATCATCGAGCGCAAAAAGCCGGTGCACAAGGGGGATGCGCTGTTCGAGGCAGGCCAGGCATTGAGCGCCCTTTATGCCATACGTTCCGGCACCATCAAAAGCTATACCCTGACCAAGGAAGGGGAAGAGCAGATCACCGGCTTTCACCTGCCTGGCGACATCATCGGCTTTGACGCCATCAACAAGGGCAGCCACGTTTCTTTTGCCCAGGCCCTGGAAACCGCCATGGTCTGCGAGATCCCCTTTGACACCCTGGACCGCCTGTCTGGCACCATGCCCAGGCTGCGCCAGCAGATCATGAGATTGATGTCCTCGGAGATCAAAGGGGACCAGGACATGATCCTGCTGCTGTCCAAAAAGACCGCCGAAGAGCGCCTGGCCGCCTTCTTGATGAACCTGTCCACACGCTTCGGGGCCCGGGGCTTTTCACCCAAGGAGTTTCGCCTGGCCATGACCAGGGGCGATATCGGCAACTACCTGGGGCTGACAGTGGAAACCATCAGCCGCCTGTTGGGCCGCTTCCAGAAACTGGGCCTTATCCAGGTGGCCGGCAAATTTATCACCGTCAGCGACCTGGAAGGGCTGCGGCGCATGGCCGCCGATCCGCTGGAGGTTTGATCCACATCATTCACCGGTAGCGAAGGGGCCTTAGGGCCCCTTTTCTTTTGATCCAGAGCAAGTTGCGGCATCCCCTCCCCCCCTAGTCTTGGCAGCAGTTCTTTTAGCCCTTTGCATTGATAGGGAGTTTATATGCGCTATTCAGCCCTGGCCCTCGCGGCTGCCCTGGTTTGTGGTCCTGCTCTTGCCGACGAGAGCGGCTGGCGTTTCACCGTGGGCGCCGCCCACGTCAACCCCAACGACGACTCCGGCCATCTGGGCAATGTGGAAGCCGCCGCCGGCCTGCCCAGCAACTCCACCAGCCTCAAGGTAGACAGCGACACCCAACTGGGCCTGACCCTCAACTACGACATCGACAGTGTCTGGTCCATAGAACTGCTTGCCGCCACCCCCTTTTCCCATGACATCAGCATGAGCGCCCCCGGCACTGCGGTTGACGGCCTGGATGTGGGCAAAACCAAGCACCTGCCGCCAACCTTGAGCCTGCAGTACCGTTTCCTCGACGGCAGCGCCGTTCGCCCCTACCTGGGCCTGGGTATCAACTACACCTTCTTCTTCGACGAACATGTGGACGGTGAGCTGGCCACCACCCTGGACAGCCTGGGCCTGACCGGTGACAAGAGCCTGGAGTTGTCCGACAGCATCGGCCTGGCTGGCCAGGCCGGTATTGACTGGGAAATCAATGACAAAACCTTCTTCCGTGCCGCCCTTTGGTACACCGATATCGACACCGATGCTAAAGTGAAGGTGAATGGGCAAACGGTCCAAAAGGTCAAGGTCAACATCGACCCCGTGGTCGCCTTTATCGGCCTTGGCTATCGTTTCTAACCACTCGGACGGGCCTGGCAACGGGCCCTCAATAAGGTGAACACCATGGCAGACTTCAACAAGATCCTGGTAGTGGCGGATCCTAATCAGAGCGAACAGCCGGCCCTGTCACGTGCCGCCTTCCTGGCCAAACGTACCGGTGCCCAAATCACCCTGTTCCTCAGCATCTACGACTTTTCCTACGAAATGACCACCATGCTCTCTTCCGACGAGCGTGAGGCCATGCGCCGGGGCATCGTAGACCAGCGTCAGGAATGGCTGGAACAACTGGCCAAACCCCTGGTGGATGACGGCATTACCCTGCAAACCAAGGTCACCTGGCACAACAGGCCCTTTGAAAGCATCATCAAGGAGATCATCGACGGTGGTCACCAGGTGTTGTTCAAATCCACCCATGAGCATTCCACCCTCAAGGCAGTGATCTTTACCCCCACCGACTGGCACCTGCTGCGTAAAAGCCCGGTGCCGGTGATGCTGGTTAAAGACCACGACTGGCCGGCCAAAGGGGTAGTGCTGGCAGCGGTCAACTGCGGCTCCGAAGACGAAGAGCATCAACAACTGGACGACAAGATCACCCGCGAAGCCCAGGCCCTGGCCAAGTGCATCGACGGTGACCTGCACCTGGTGACCGCCTACCCGGGCACCCCGGTCAATATCGCCATCGAGATCCCCGAGTTCGACCCCAGCGCCTACACCCAGGCCATGAAGGAACATCACCAGAAGCAGGCCCTGGCCCATGCTCAGGCCTTCGACATTGCCCCTGACCATATCCACGTCAAAGAAGGCCTGCCCGAAGACGTGATCCCGGCCATCGCCGAGCAATTGGACGCCGAACTGGTGGTGATGGGCACGGTGGGCCGCACCGGCATCTCCGCTGCCCTTATCGGCAACACCGCCGAGCATGTCATAGACCGCCTGGTCAGTGACGTGCTGGCCTTGAAGCCGGACGGTTTCAAGAGCCCCATGGCCAAATAAGGTCCCTCAACGCCGCGCATAGCGCGGCGTTTTCTTTTGCGTATAATAGGCGCCCCGTGAAAGGCAGTGAGGGTGCTGGCATGTCCGGCCAGAAGCAACAATACAACTTCAATAAATTGCAAAAGCGGCTGCGCCGCCATGTTGGCCAGGCCATCAGCGACTTCAACATGATTGAGGATGGCGACAGGATCATGGTCTGCCTGTCCGGCGGCAAGGACTCCTACACCCTGCTGGACATCCTGATGAACCTCAAGGCCTCGGCGCCTATCCATTTCGATCTGGTGGCGGTGAACCTGGACCAGAAACAGCCGGGCTTTCCCGAGCATGTGCTGCCAGGCTACTTGGAAGAGCTGGGGGTGGAATACCTTATCGTCAACGAAGACACCTATTCCATCGTCAAGGAGAAGGTGCCGGAAGGGAAAACCACCTGCTCCCTGTGCTCGCGCCTGCGCCGGGGCATTCTGTACCGTACCGCCACCGAGCTCAAATGCACCAAGGTGGCCCTTGGCCACCACCGTGACGACATCCTCGAGACCCTGCTGCTGAACATGTTCTACGGTGGCAAGCTCAAGGCCATGCCCCCCAAGCTGGTGTCCGACGACGGCAAGCACATGGTGATCCGCCCCCTGGCCTACTGCCGCGAGAAAGACATCATCAAGTACAGCGAAGCCAAGGGCTTTCCCATCATTCCCTGCAACCTGTGCGGCTCCCAGCCCAACCTGCAACGCCAGGTGATCAAGGAAATGCTGCAAAACTGGGACCGCCAGTTCCCCGGCCGCATCGAAACCATGTTCAAGGCCCTGCAAAACGTGGTGCCCTCGCACTTGGCCGACAGCGAACTGTTCGACTTCAAAGGCCTTAGCCGCGACAACGCCCTGGGCCTGGAAGGGGACACCGCCTTTGACCGGGAAAGCTTCAGCAACCCGGTGCCGGAAGACGAAGAGGACGAAGGCCCGACGATCGATCCGGCCCTGACCCTGGCCATCAAGGCCCTCTAATGAAAAACGCGCCCCAGGGCGCGTTTTTTAATCGAACATGTAGCGGCGGTTATGGCCAATCATGTCGGTCAGTTCCCGCACATAGGCCCTGCCCCGCTCCGAATAGCGCCCCAGCCCCTGCACCAGGTTCTCGGCCTTGGGCTCCTGGCCCTTTTGCCGGGCCGTCTCACGGATCTGACGAAGGCCAAGGTAGGCGTTGTTGGTGTTGATGTTGTGGATGTAGCTGCGCACCGACGCCTGGGGGTTGGCAAAGCGCGCCACCTCATGGCTGGCACCGTCTATCCGCTCCTGTGGCACCAGGCCACAGCCCGCCACATAGCACCACTGGCCGAAGAAGTTGTTACCGTCCACCGCAAAGCGGGACGTGCCCCAGGCTGACTCGTTGGCCGCCTGCACCAGCACCAGGGCCACCGGCAACTTGTCCACCCGGCGCAGCAGCTTGGTCTTGGCCGCCTCGTCCAAAGGCGGCGTCAGATCGTAACGGATGGCCAGGCTGTCCAGCCATTGCTGCTCGGCCAGGCTGAGCTTTTTCTTGGCCAGCAGGCTTTTCAAGCGGCTGCGCTCGGTGATGATGCGGGCGTTCTCCGCTTCCACCAGGGGCCGCATGAAGTTGAAGAAGGCTTTTTTCTTCTCGGGGACTTCTTGATACTGGCTGAAATCCGGCACAAGGGCATTGGCCGGCCTGGCATCACGGGCCGGCGCCGGGCCGGCCTGGCGCAACCAGGCCAATACCAGCAACAGCGCCAGCAGCAGGATCAGGGGAAAGCGCAGACTGCGAGCTATCATGCGTTAAACAGGGTCTGTGGTTGGTTGAAGGTCATCCTGAGCTTCACACCGAACAGTTCCCGGTACAGGACGCCGGTGAAGCGAAGGTACAAGGGCCCAAGCCATACCAGGGCCAGCCCGAAACTGAATGCCACCAGCACCACCATCAGCAGCAGCAACAGCTGGCTGATAAGGAAAGCCGGGAAGTAGCGCAGGCAAACCAGTACCGAGGTCTTGATGGCGTTAAGGGGTGACAGCCCCTTGTCGGCCACCAGCATCAGGGCCGGGGCCAGGGCGATTTGCAAAAAGATCCCCGGCACCAGGTAAAAGGCGCTGCCCAGGTTCACCAGCCCCAGGCAAATAAGGGCGGTCAGGCTCAGCAGCGGGCCATGGCGGTACCAGTGCCAAAGCAGTTGGGTAGGCGGCTTGAGGCCTACCACCTGGTGCACCCCCATCAACTTGATGGCGGTGACCGCCGGAGCCAGGGCGGCAGTGGCCAGCAGGTAGGCCAGGGACTGGCCCTGGGCCGTGGCCATCGACCAACCCCCAAGGGCCAGCAGCTCGGCCAGCACCACCACCAGCATCAGGGTGACACCGGTCAACATCAGCACCGGTGCCAGCAGGCTGCGATCTGGTTTAAGGCCGTTTTCTGCCGCTTCCTTAAACACCTGCCCCAGTTGCAGTTTCACTTGCCCCTTGAGGGCCTCTTCGATGGAGCCCCCCAGGTGCAGTACCTTGTCCTGATCACTCATGGCTGTCTTTAAGGGCCTGTTTACGCGCGTCTTTTTCGGCCTTCAGCTCGGCCACGTCAGCGGCAATATGGACCTGGTTACGGGCCTGGGCCAGGGCTATTTGCTTTTGCCGTTCGGCAAAACGTGCCTTCTGCTCATCGCTCATTTCGTCAAAACAATGGGGGCAAGCTACCCCTTGCTGGTAGCGCTCCGAGGCTTTGTCCTGGTCGCTGATGGGGCGGCGGCAGGCATAGCACTGGTCAAAGCTGCCCTGCTCCAAACCGTGCTTGACGGTGACCCGCTGGTCGAACACGAAACATTCCCCTTCCCAGAGGCTCTGCTCAGCCGGCACTTGCTCCAGGTATTTGAGGATGCCCCCTTCCAGGTGGTAGACCTCGTCAAAACCCTGCTCTTTCAGGAAAGCAGTGGATTTCTCACAGCGGATGCCGCCGGTGCAGAACATGGCCACTTTTTTGTGCTTGGCCGGGTCCAGGTGGTCTTTCACATAGGTGGGGAAGTCGCGAAAAGCTTTGGTGTTGGGGTCGATGGCGCCCTTGAAGGTACCCACCGCCACTTCGTAGTCGTTACGGGTGTCCACCAACAGCACTTCGGGGTCGCTGATCAGGGCGTTCCACTGCTCGGGTTTGACATAGGTCCCCACCACTTTGTTGGGGTCGATGCCGCAGACGCCCATGGTCACTATCTCTTTCTTGAGCTTGACCTTGGTGCGGTAGAAGGCCTGCTCCTCGCTGAAGGACTCCTTGTAGCTCATACCGGCAAACTCCGGTTGGTCATCCAAGAAGGTTTTGAGCCTGTCGATGGCCTCGCGGGTACCACAGACGGTACCGTTGATGCCTTCGTCGGCCAGCAGCAAGGTGCCTTTGATGGCGTTGGCGTTCATCAGGTCCAGCAGCGGTTGCTGCAGGGCTTGGTAACGGGGCAGGCGCGCAAATTTGTACAGGGCGGCGACCACAAACTGGCCCATGGCATAGTCCTCTTTTTCGGCTAACCGGCCCGTAAAGCCGGCGCATAACACTAAGGACGCCCAAAGGCGTCCCATTCTTGAATCGTCCGGGGCATTTTACCAGAAAAGGCCGTAAATGAGGCGCCCGGCTAACAGCAGCAGGAAAACCCCCAGCACCCTGTCTATCCAGTAGCCCTTGTCCGCCAGGAAGCGGCCAAGGGGACCGGCGGTCAGCAGCCAGCCCAGCAGCACAAACCACAGGGCCGTGGCCAGCGCCAGGTAGCCAGACACCATCAGCATCTGCATACCCTGGGGGCTGGCGTCCAGTACCGAGCCAAACAGGGCCAGGAAAAAGAGGGTGGCCTTGGGGTTGAGGGCATTGGTCAAAAAGCCCCGGCGAAAGGCTGCCGACGGGCCGGGGGCCAGGCCCCCTTCCCTGTCCAGGGTCATGCCCTTACTGGACATCAGGGCCCCTTTGGCCATCCACAGCAGGTAAAGGGCGGCCACCACCGAGAAGGCCACTTCCAGCCAGTGGTAGGTTTTGAGCAGCAGCGCCACACCGGCCCAGGTGTAGGCCATGTGCACCAAGATGCCGCTCCCTACCCCCAAGGCCACCCACAGGGCGCAGCGACGGCCGAAGGCGATGGCATGGCGGCTGACCACGGCAAAGTCAGGCCCCGGACTGGCAACGGCCAATAAATGGGCGCCGGCCAAGAGCAGAAACTGTTCAAATGTCATAAAAAGGCCGCGAATACAGAAATGTGATGGGCTTTTTACCTTTATTGCCCTTATCAGTGCCAGCCCATTTCATTAAAATGCCGTCTTTTAATGGCTAATTAGCGCTGATTGATATGTCCCTTGCCACAGATAAGCCGCCCGTTGTGGTGCTGAGCGGTGTCGAGAAAGCCTTCGACGGCAAAGCAGTACTGGCCGGCCTGGATCTGGAGATCCGGGACGGCGAGTTCTTCACCATACTGGGCCCCTCCGGTTGCGGTAAGACCACGGCCCTGCGTTTGATTGCAGGCCTGGAAAACGCCGATGCCGGCCGCATCCAGATAGCCGGGGTCGACAACACCCAGCTGCCGGCGGAAAAGCGCAACGTCAACACCGTCTTCCAGAGCTATGCCCTGTTCCCGCATATGACGGTGTTCGAGAACGTGGCCTTTGGCCTGCAGATGCAAAAAGTGCCCAAGGCCGAGCAGCAGCAACGGGTGCTGGACGCTCTGAAGATGGTGCAGCTCGACAGCTTTGCCAAGCGCAAGCCCCATCAGTTGTCCGGCGGCCAGCAGCAGCGGGTGGCCATAGCCAGGGCCGTGGTCAACAAGCCCAAGGTATTGTTGCTGGACGAATCCCTGTCGGCCCTTGACTACAAATTGCGCAAGGCCATGCAATGGGAACTCAAGCAGCTGCAACGGCGCCTGGGTATCACCTTTATCTTCGTGACCCATGACCAGGAAGAAGCCCTGTCCATGTCCGACCGCATTCTGGTGATGAACAATGGCCGCGCCGAACAGCTGGGCACCCCCCGGGAGATCTACGAAACCCCCAGCAGCCTGTTTGTGGCCCGCTTTATTGGCGAGATCAATATCTTCGACGCCACTGTGCTGGGCCATGACGGCACCCACCTGCAGGTGGATATCCTGGGCAAAGCCTTCAATGTCAACGGCAAAGACAGCTTTACCCCAGGCCAGGCGGTCAAGGTGATGCTGCGCCCCGAAGACTTGCGCCTGGACGCCGTAGGCGCCGACCAAGGCCTGCCCGGCCGGGTGGTGGAACGCACCTACAAGGGTGCCACCCTCGATTCGCTGGTGGAGCTGGCGGACGGCAACCGTATCCAGGTGTCGGAATTTTTCGACGAGGACGACCCGGACTTCGACCACAGCCTCAACGAGTCGGTGGTGGTGAGTTGGGTACCCCAGTGGGAGGTGGTACTGGCAGATGAAGCTTAAGTCCTTCAAATTCTGGGCCATTGGCCTTATCAGTGCCTGGCTGCTGGTCTTTGTACTGCTGCCGAACCTGATGATCCTGGGCTCAAGCTTGCTGTCCAAGGGCAGCGACAGCCTGGTGGACCTGCCCCTGACCCTGAGCAGCTACCAGCGACTTTTCGATCCCCTCTATGCCGAGGTGTTGTGGTTGTCGGTGAAGCTGTCGGTGGTGGCCACCGCCATCTGCCTGCTGGTGGGCTACCCCTTTGCCTTTTGCATCGCCAAGCTCAGCCCCAAATGGCGGCCGCTGATGCTGTTTCTGGTGGTGGTGCCCTTTTGGACCAACAGCCTTATTCGCACCTATGCCATCAAGATACTGCTGGGTAAGAAGGGCCTGCTGAACGGCATGCTGATGGGCCTTGGCCTTATCGACAAGGAAATCACCTGGCTTTACAGTAACGGCGCCGTCATCTTCGGCCTGGTCTATATCCTGCTGCCCTTTATGGTACTGCCCCTTTACAGTGCCATCGAGAAACTCGACGGCCGTTACCTGGAGGCGGCTGCGGATCTGGGGGCCGGTAAAATTCGCACCTTTATCCACGTGGTACTGCCCCTGACCATGCCCGGTATCGTCGCCGGCTGCCTGCTGGTGTTCCTGCCGGCCATGGGTATGTTCTATGTGTCGGACATGCTGGGGGGCGGCAAGGACATGCTGGTGGGTAACATCATCAAGCGGCAGATTTTGCTGGTGCAGGACTGGCCCTTCGGCTCGGCCGCCAGTGTGGTGATCACCCTCTTTATGGGCCTGCTGCTGTTCCTTTACTGGCAGGCGGCCAAACGCATCAACCGCCAGGAGGCCCTGGATGGCTAAGTCCCTAAGGGTCGCGGTGCTGGCGCTGGTGCTGGCCTACCTGTACGTACCCATCGGTATCCTTATCGTCAACGCCTTTAACCAGCACCGCTTTGGGCTGGAGTGGAAAGGCTTTACCTTCAAATGGTTCGAGGCCCTTTGGCACAATACCGGCTTGATGACGGCGGCGGGCAATTCGCTGATCATCGCCCTGCTGGCCGCCACCTTCGCCGCCCTTATCGGTACCCTGGCGGCGGTAGCGCTGTTTCGCTACCAGTTCAAGGGCAAAGGCCTGCTGTCGACCCTGCTGTTCGTGGTGATGATGTCCCCGGACATCGTCATGGCGGTGTCCTTCCTGGCCCTGTTTGTGGCCCTTGGCATAGGCCAGGGCTTTTGGCCGCTGCTGTTTGCCCACATCACCTTCTGCCTGCCCTTTGTGGTGGTGACCGTCTATTCCCGGCTCAAGGGCTTTGACGTGCGGATGCTCGAAGCAGCCCGGGACCTGGGTGCCGGCGAATTCGTTGTCTTTCGCAAGATATTGATGCCACTGGCAAAACCTGCCATTGCCGGCGGATGGCTGCTAAGCTTTACCCTGTCGCTGGATGACGTCATCATCTCCAGCTTCGTCACGGGCCCTAGCTTCGACGTGCTGCCCATCAAGATTTTTTCCATGGTCAAGGTTGGCGTCAAACCCGAGGTCAACGCCTTGGCCGTGATCATGCTTGGCGCCTCTTTGGTGCTGGTACTGTTGTCCCAATGGTTAATGAGGGAGAAAAAATGAAAAAACACACTCGCCAATCCCTGGCGGCCCTGGCCATGACCCTAGCGGCGTTTGGGGCTCAGGCCGAAGACAAGGAATTGAACCTCTACGTCTGGTCCGAATACATTCCCGAAGACGTGATTGAGGCCTTTACCAAGGAAACCGGCATCGAGGTGAACCTCACCACCTACGAGTCCAACGAGGCCATGTACGCCAAGCTCAAGCTGACCAACGGCGCCGGCTACGACATCGTGCTGCCGTCCACCTATTACATCAGCATGATGCAAAAGGACGGCCTGCTGCAAAAGCTGGACAAGCAGAAGCTGGGTAACATGAAAAACCTGGACCCGGCCCTGCTGGACAAGAGCTACGATAAGGGCAACCAGTACTCCGTGCCCTACTTCTGGGGGTCCACCTCCATCGGCGTCAACGCCGAGGAGATCGATCCCAAGACCATCACCAGTTGGAAAGATCTGTTCAAGCCCGAATTCAAAGGCCGCCTGCTGCTGACCGACGATGTTCGTGAAGTCTTCCAAATCGGCCTGGCCCTGAACGGCCATTCCGCCAACACCACGGACGAAGCCCAGATCAAGCAGGCCTACGAGACCCTCAAACCGCTGATCGCCAACACCCAGGTGTTCAACTCCGACGCCCCGCGCCTGCCCTACCTGTCCGGTGATGTCGATATCGGCATGATCTGGAACGGCGAGGTCTATATGGCCAACAACGAAGGGGGCAACCTGGCCTATATCTATCCCAAGGAAGGGGCCATCTTCTGGGTCGACTCCTTCGCCGTGCCCTCCCACGCCGAGCACCCGGACGCCGCCCACCGCTTCATCAACTATATGATGCGCCCGGAAGTGGCCAAGGCCTGTGTGGAATACGTGGGTTACGCCACCCCCAACCTGCCCGGCAAGGCGCTGCTGCCCGATGAGCTGAAGAACTCCCCTGTTATCTTCCCGGACGCCGCCACCGTCGCCAAAGGCGAGTTCCAGACTGACGTGGGGGATGCCATCGGCCTCTACGAGTCCTACTGGACCAAACTCAAGACCGGCCAATAAGAGCCAGACAAGAGGCCCCTTCGGGGGCCTTTTTGTTGCCAGTTGCATGCCGCTGGCTGCACCTAAGCCCTCAGTAGGTTGCCGCGAGGGCGCGCGATGGCAGGTATTGTGGGAAATGGGACTATTCCGAGGGCCGTCTATCTGATAGTCACACCGTCTGAACCAATGAGTCGCTTGCCGGTTCAGGGGCCAAGAACCAGCCGCTCAGCCAGGAAGTCCACGAACACTCTCAACTTCGGCAACAGGTGGCGGCTGCTCGGCCATAGGATCGCGAACCTTCCCCCTTCGGTCAGATAGTCGTCTAGCACCGAGGTTAAGGTTCCGGCGGTGATTTGTTCGCGTACTGCAAAATCCGGCAGGTATGCTATCCCCATGCCCCCTACCGCTGCCGAGATGAGCGCCTCCACGTTGTTGAAGGTCAGAGTCCCAGATAGTTGCATAGGCGGATCGGGCTCTCTACTTCTCATCTTCCAATCCTGCAGCAGCCCTGTAGAGGGGAATCTGTAACGTAGACAATCGTGCCAGCGCAGGTCTTCCGGGCTGCTTGGTGCTCCATGAGCAGCGAAGTAAGCCGGGGCGCCCACGAGCACGAAGCGGAACGATCCGAGTTTGCGGGCCTTGAGCAGGGAATTTCCGAAGTCACCGCTGCGGATGACGGCATCGACTCCCTCCGCGACAACGTCGATCATCCGGTCGTTAAAATCCAAGTCCAACTCGATGTTTGGATAGCGGCGCGTGAACTCCGGCAGGATCGGCATCAACATGCGATAGCCCACGGCGGGCAGGCTCACTCGCAACCTACCTCTTGGGGCGTCCGTCAACCGGGAAAGCTCGGCCTCGGCTTCCTCTATCTCTCCGACGATCCGCTGGCAACGCTCGAAGAACAGTGCTCCTTCTTCCGTCAGGCTGATGCGCCGCGTACTCCGGTTGAGCAGACGGACACCGAGCTTGTCTTCCAAACGCGCCACACTCTTACCCACCGCTGACGGGGACAGGCCCAAGCGTTCTCCTGCCGCTACGTAGCTGCGAGCCTCCGCAGCACGGACAAAGGCCAAAAGGCCGCTCAAGCTATCCATGTACCACCTCAATTAAGGACATTGTGTCCTTTTACAACGGAATTGCTGCCTATTTATACGGCATTAAAGCCTTTTTATCATCTACTGGCATCGGCCCAAGCATGTGCCTGGGCGAAAAGGCATCCACCAGCAGGACGTTCCCATGGCTATAGATCCAACGACCAATCCTTATCGACAAGGCAGGCCCATACCGACCGTCCTTGCCTTAATCACAAGACGGCTCGCCTACCCACCCCTGCTTGCTTTGACGCTACCTGCTTTCGGTTGGTCACTGCCCGTTTCTACGCCGATCGCGCCACGCGCGTTCGTAACACCGGCATTGTTGATCGCCGGGCAGATGAGTACGCCGGACCCGGTGTTTGCATGCGAAGAACAGCAAAGGCGCTGCCCTGTGGGTTTCAAGGTCGATAAAGAGGTATTCGCCAAAACTGGCTTAGAGGGAGCCACAGGTACCCTGCAGGTTGGCGAACGATTCTGGGTAGTCAGCTGCACCGGAGAACGAGTCGCATCCTTCGCAAGATGTGCCGGCGGCTGCCTGCAGCAGATGGGGGGGCAAGATGCCAGAACTCGGTAGGGACAGGTCCGCTAAGGTCAGCAGTGTTTCGGTGCTCGTGGCAGTTTGCCTTGCTGTCCTGGTTCTTCCTCTCAGCTTCTCAGGCGGCGCCATTGCTACGCCAGCAATAGCTCGTGACCTGGGTGGTGGAGCGCTGGAACTGAATTGGATCACCAACGCTTTTATGTTGAGTTTCGGCAGTTCCCTGATGGCTGCTGGTACACTGGCCGATGGATTTGGTCGAAAGCGGCTCTTCACGATCGGGATAGTCTTATTTGCCGTCCTGTCTCTTGCTATCGGCTGGGCGCCCAACATCATCTGGCTTGATGTATTGCGCGCCATACAGGGGATAGCAGCCGCTGCAACGCTTTCCGGCGGTTCGGCAACATTGGCGCAGCTATACGAGGGGAAGGCGCGCACCCGTGCATTTAGCCTTCTTGGTACGAGCTTTGGTGTCGGGCTTGCTATCGGCCCGGTACTCGCCGGCCTGTTGCTGGATCGCTTTGGTTGGCGCTCGGTCTTTCTTTCCGGTGCAATCATCGGCGTACTGGTGCTGATGTTCGGGATCCCCCGCATGAAGGAATCGCGCGATCCCGATGCCAAGGGGCTGGACTGGCTAGGAACGCTCACCTTCACGGCAACACTCATGACCTTCACTTGGGGTGTACTCCAGGCACCCAAAAGTGGATGGTCAAGTCCACTGGTGTTGCTCCTGCTGGCCGGCTCGGTGGCATTTCTGGCCGGGTTCGTCGCGGTGGAGTGGCGAGCTGACCGGCCAATGCTCGACTTGTCGCTATTTCGGTACCCAAGATTCGTTGGCGTACAGCTGCTGCCCATCGCCACCTGTTATTGCTATGTCGTACTGCTCGTTCTGCTGCCTATACGATTTATTGGCATCGACGAACATAGTGAAATTGATGCTGGCCTGACAATGATCGCATTGTCGGCGCCCATGCTGGTGATGCCGTCACTGGCGGCATCGTTAACTCGGTGGCTCTCTCCCGGTGTCATATCCGCCCTTGGTCTACTGATCGCGGGACTTGGACTCTTCCTCCTAAGCCAAGTTGGGATCGGTCAAGCTTCGCAGGATGCCATCCTTCCGATGATCGTGATTGGCCTCGGCACCGGGCTGCCCTGGGGATTAATGGACGGGTTATCGGTGAGCCTTGTGCCAAAGGAAAGAGCCGGCATGGCGACAGGCATTTTCAGCACGACGCGCGTAGCCGGTGAAGGTATCGCACTCGCTATGGTCAGCACATTTCTGGCGTCATTGACGCAAGCAAGACTGTCCCGGCTTGCGCTCGAAAACGATATTGAGCAGCGGCCCATTCCCATGGCTGCCCAGCATCTGGCAACAGGTGATATGGGCCACGCCCTCGCGCTTTTACCACAAGTCAGCAGATCATTGCTTGCAGATGCCTATACCCATGCGTTTCAGATGCTGATGTATCTGCTGATCGCAATCACTTTGGTTTCAGCCGTCGTCGTCTTTGTCGTTCTTGGCAAAAACGAGAAGGTCACGGCGGATCCCGGCTCAGGGGAGCAGCCATCTGGCAGTGACGTTGCGCCGCCTCATACCGATATACAACCTGAAAACTAGCCGGTGATGCGCTGAAATAGCGTCATCTTCGCTGTTCCTGGCCGTCGCCGAAGGGCGCCATTTCCCCGCGCAGCAAGTAAGCGGCACATCGAGCAATGGCCACAGTCGCGTGTCATCAAGAAACTGAGGGAAGAACTGGCCGTGGTGCTGTTCGACGGCATCACGCCTAGCGGCGCTGTTCGCGCGCTACCGGCAGGAGGAACCAGAAATCGAAATCCGCCTGCGCCTAGGCCATAGCAGCTACCTTGGCCTAGGGATTTGGCTTGGGGCTGGTTCAGGCCGGAAATACCCGGGCGCAAAGGAAGTCGATAAAGGCGCGGATCTTCGGCGAGGGATGCTTGCTGGCAGGCCAGAGCACATGGAAAACGCCGCTGCGCTCGGCATAGTCGGCCAGGACGGTGCGCAGCCGTCCATCCGCCAGAGGCTCTCTAACCGAGAAGGCCGGCAAGTAGGCGATGCCCAAGCCCTGCAAGGCGAAACACAGGCGGGTCTCGATGTTGTTGCAGATCATCGAGGTCGGCAAGGTCAACTCGGGCTCACCGGCTGTGCGGCGCAGCGCCCAGGGTTCTAGCTTGCCACTGTTGGGGAAACGGTAGTGCAGGCAGCTGTGTGCCAGTAGATCGGCCGGGGTTTGGGGTACGCCTCGGCGCGCCAGGTAGTCGGGCGACGCCACCAGCACCGAGCGAAAAGCGCCCAGCCGGCGGGCCGACAGGCGCGAGTCGGTCGGCTCGCCGGTCCTGACCACGGAATCGAAACCTTCCTCAATCACATCCACCAGTCGGTCGGAGAAATCCAAGTCCAGCTCGATTTCCGGGTATTGGCCCATGAACTCGCCCAGTACCGGCAGCACCAGCGAGCTGACCAGAGGCAGGCTGACCCTTAAGCGGCCTCGGGGCGCCGCCGTCGCCTGGGAAAGCTCCAGTTCTGCGGCCTCAATCTCGGCGAGGATGCGGCGGCTGCGCTCCAGGAACAGCGTGCCCTCGGCAGTCAGGGTGACACTGCGCGTGCTGCGGTGAAAAAGGCGCACACCGAGCTTTTCTTCCAGCCGGGCCACGCTCTTGCCGACGGCAGATGCCGACACTCCCAGCAGTCGGCCGGCCGCGACGAAGCTGCGGGTTTCGGCCACCTGTACAAACACCGTAAAGCCACTGAGGCTGTCCATGGGAACCCTCCATTGCGGACAAAAAGCTCCGCCCAATAGGGAACTCTACCCCACTTTTTCTTCAATCACAGGCTCTTTATGGTGACGCCTGGACCCAATGATGAAAGGAAGTACCAGTGGTAACTTATGCACATTCCCTGCGCGCCGGCGTCCCGTCGGCCGAGCTATCCGTTGCTATCCAGACCGTGGTAGAGCAGGCCCTGGACCAGCAGCGCCTGGTCGGCGCCGTGGTGCTGGTGGCCCGCAACGGCGAGCTGATCCATCAACAGGCCGCCGGCTGGGCCGACCGAGAAAGCCGCCGGGCCATGACCACCGATACGGTCTTTCGCCTGGCATCCGTCAGTAAACCCATCGTCTGTGCCGCCGCCCTGGTGCTGGTGGCACAAGGGCGACTCGTTCTCGACCAGAACATCGACCACCTGTTGCCAGAATTCCGGCCAGCCCTGGCTGATGGTCGCCCTGCCCGTATTACGGTACGGCAACTGCTCAGCCATACCGCCGGGCTGGGCTACCGCTTCTTCGAGGCCGATACCGAGGGGCCTTATGCCCAGGCCGGTGTGTCGGACGGCATGGATGGGTCCGGTATCAGCCTTGAAGAGAACCTGCGGCGTATCGGCAGCGTGCCGCTGCTCTACGCGCCGGGCACTGCCTGGGGCTACTCGTTGGCGACCGACGTCCTGGGGGCGGTAATCGAACGGGTGCAAGGCGTGCCGCTCAATGTGGCCGTGCGCCAGTTGGTGACAGGCCCTTTGGCCATGGCCGATACCGATTTTTTCGCCCCCTGCCCTGAGCGCGTGGCAACGGCCTATGTCAGTGGCGCCCCTGAGCCTCATCGACTGGCAGAAGGCGAAACCGTGGCCGTTTTCGAAGGCACTGTCGGTATCCCCTACAGCCCAGGCCGCATCTTTGACAGCCAGGCCTTCCCCTCAGGCGGCGCTGGCATGGCCGGCACGGCAGGGGACTTCCTGCGGCTACTGGAAGCCTTGCGCCAAGACGGCGGCGCCCTGCTACCTGGCGAACTGGTGGCAGAAATGGCCCGGGACCAAACCCAAGGCCGCGAACTGCCAGCTGCCCCGGGCTTTGGCTTTGGGCTGGGATTCTCGGTACTGCGCGACCCTGAACTGGCCATGTCCCCCGAGTCCGAGGGGACCTGGCGTTGGGGCGGCGCCTATGGGCATTCCTGGTTTGTAGACCGGGCCCAAGGGCTCAGCGTGGTCGCCTTTACCAACACCTTGTACGAAGGCATGTCCGGCCGCTTCGTCACCGATCTGCGCGATGCCGTCTATGGCGCCCTGGAGGCCGGCCTATGAGTACCGTTACCGGTGACCGCCTGCCGCTGGCGGCACTGCTGGCCCTGGCCATGGCCGGTTTTATTACCATCCTGACCGAAGCGCTGCCGGCCGGACTGCTGGTGCAGATGGCAAAAGGCCTGGCGGTGTCCGAGGCCTGGGCCGGCCAGACCGTCACCATCTATGCCTTAGGCTCGTTGGTGGCGGCCATGCCGCTCACCGCCGCGACCCAGGGTATGCGGCGGCGACCGCTGTTGCTGGCGGCCATCGCCGGTTTCGTCCTCGCCAATACCGTTACCGCCTTTTCTGGCAACTATGCCCTGACCATGGTGGCGCGCTTCCTGGCAGGGGTGTCGGCCGGGCTGGTCTGGGCGCTACTGGCAGGCTATGCCGCGCGTATGGTACCCGAGCATCAAAAGGGCCGGGCCATTGCCATCGCCATGGTCGGTACCCCTTTGGCCCTGTCCCTGGGCGTGCCGGCCGGCACCTTGCTTGGCAAGCTCATGGGCTGGCGGCTGTGTTTTGCCATCATGAGTTTGCTGGCACTGGTGCTTATGGTGTGGGTACGCCTCAAGGTGCCGGACTTCGCCGGGCAGGCCGCAGGCAAACGGCGGTCCTTGGGGCAGGTGTTCACCTTGGCCGGGGTGCGGCCGGTGCTGCTTGTGGTACTGGCCTTCGTGCTGGCCCACAACATCCTCTACACCTACATCGCTCCCTTGCTGGGGGCGGCAGGCATGGCCGAACGGACGGACTTGGCGCTGCTGGTGTTCGGTGTCACCTCCTTGCTGGGTATTGGGATTGTCGGTGTCTTGATAGACCGCCACCTGCGCGCCTTGACCCTTATCAGCACCATGCTGTTTGGCCTGGCTGCGCTGGCCCTTGGTCTGGCGGGCGATGCCCCTGCCCTGGTGTATGGGGCTGTGGCTGCCTGGGGGCTCGCCTTCGGCGGCGCGGCGACGCTGTTCCAGACGGCACTGGCGAAAACGGCGGGAGACGCCGCCGATGTGGCCCAGTCGATGCTGGTTACCGCCTGGAACATGGCGATTGCCGGGGGCGGCATGGTAGGCGGCGTGCTGCTGCAACGCCTGGGCGCCGGCGCATTCGCACCGGCGGTGCTGGGACTGCTGGCGGCAACGCTGGTGGTGGTATGGGCCGCCAGGCGCCATGGTTTTCCTGCTCCCAAAGGGGCAGGCAGGGCTAACCCAGGCACACCGGGCCGGCAAAGGGCGTCGTAACTATGGGCCTGGCAGCCTTTATAGCCGAAAACAACAAGGGTGGCGCGGGCAAGGCCCGCCACTAGAACAGCGCTGATAACGGCAAGACGCCGTGAACTATTGGGCTTTAGCCGCCGCCCCCCGGCCGTCATCGCAGCCATGAGGCCAGGCAGGTTTTCCAAGGCTCTGATGTCGCTTGCCATCGGCCCTGAAACCATTGGCCCAGATAGGGTTGCAAGGCCCATCTGTTTTGCATGAAAGGCTTGATACCGGCTCCTCTTTTTTTCCTATGCTTGAAACATAAGGGGTCAGCCAAGGGGTGCCTTATGGTCAAGCGGTTGCTGTGGTGGCTGAGCCTGATACTGCTGGTGGTATTGGGCCTGTCCTATCGACACTATCTGGCGTTCCAGGAAGACGCCTTCGCCAAATGGGCCATGGACAGCCAACTGACACAGACCCCCCAGGGGCCGGTGGAATTTCAACGCAAGGGTGCCGGCATACCGCTGCTGCAGTTTCACGGCACCCCCTCCAGTTACCGGGGTAACCTCAACTTCCCCATCTACCAGTCCCTGTTTGACCAGGGCTTTGAGCTTATCTCCCCCAGCCGCCCCGGCTACATGCGCACGCCTCTTAGCACCGGGCGCACCCCGGCCGCCCAGGCCGACGCCTTCTCGGCCCTGGTCAGCCAACTGGGGTATGACAAGGTGGTGGTGGTGGGTATTTCCGGCGGCGGCCCCTCGGCCCTGGCCTTTGCCGAGCGCCATCCCGATCAATGCCGGGCCCTGGTGCTGATAGAGGCCCTGGCCCTGCCCATAGACGCCAACGCCCAGGATCTGTCTTCCTACGCCCGCTTACTGACTTTGGTGCTGGACCACAACTTCCTGGCCTGGCTGGTGGCCAGCCCGCTATTCAGCCATTTTTTGCCAGAAGGGCCTCAACAGCAGATGAGCGAGGAATTTGCCGAATACCTAGCCATGTTCCCCCACTTTGAGGCGGGGATGCGCAATGACGCCGAGCAGTTCAAACGTCTGGCTCCCCTGCCACCGCAGTTGACCCCCTGCCCGACCCTGATCCTCCATGGCCTGGACGATCAGGTGGTGCCCTTTGACAACGCCACCGCCATGCTGGCGCAGATCCCAGGGGCCAAACTGGTGCCCTTCAAGGGGGCGGGCCATGAGCTGTTCTACAGCCACGCCGCCCAGATAAGCCAGGCGGTGGCGGACTTCGTTAAGACGCCCCGCGCCCCATGAGTTCAGCCACCAGTTTGGGTACCTCGACGGTGGCACTGCCCCGGCGGTGCTCGTCGAATCGGTGGCTGATATGGGAGCTATCGGCGTTGATCTCGATGCAATAGGCCCCCTGGGAACGGGCCTCGTCCACAAAGCCTGCCGCCGGATACACCTGCCCCGAGGTGCCGATGGCCACAAAAAGGTCGCACTGGGCCAGGGCGTGGAAAATGCGGTCCAGCCCCAAGGGCATTTCTCCAAACCAGACCACATGGGGGCGCAGGGGTTGGGCCGGTACGCAGCAGGTGCAGAGGCTATCTTCGCTCAAGGGCTCGGTGACCCGAAACAGCTGGCCGCTCTTGACGCAGCGGGCCTTGGCCAGCTCCCCGTGCATGTGCAGCAGGTGATGGCTGCCGGCCCGCTCGTGCAGATCGTCGATGTTCTGGGTGATAAGCAAGGTGCCGGCAATGGCCTTTTCGAGCTGGGCCAGGGCCAGGTGGGCGGCATTGGGCGCTACCTCTGGCAGCTGGGCCCGGCGGGCGTTGTAAAAGCGCTGCACCAGGGCCGGATCGCGGTGGAAGGCCTCGGGGGTGGCCACCTCTTCCAGGCGGTGGGACTCCCAAAGCCCGCCCTGATCCCTGAAGGTCTGGATCCCCGATTCAGCGCTGATCCCGGCACCGGTCAGCACCACTATTTGCCGAAATTGGCCTTCCTTCACGACAAGCTCCCTTTTATCAACATGGTTACACAAACCATAAAAATGTTTATTTTCAAATTATTAGGCTTTATTTCATTACACTTTGGCAGTAATGGCCGCACTCTTTTTTTACCAGCCCAATACCGATACACTCAAGCGGCAGCCCTTAGAGATCGAATAATTAGATGAACCAGGTCCATATCCTGATAGCAGACGATCACCCTTTGTTCCGGGCAGCCATCCGGCTGACCATTGCCGCTGCCCTGCCAGACAGCACCATTAGCGAGGCTTGCGACGTCCAGGCCATGGAAAGCGCCATAGTGGCGCAGATGCCGGATCTGGTGTTGCTGGACCTGAGTATGCCGGGGGCCAACGGCTTTTCCAGCCTGATTCAATTGCGCCAGCATCACCCGGCTCTGCCGGTGGTGGTGGTGTCAGCCCACGAGGACGATGCCAGCGTCAGCCGTGCTTACCACCACGGCGCCCAGGGCTTTGTACCCAAGTCCGCCGACAGCAGTGCCATCGCCGACGCCCTGCAAAGCGTGCTGGCCGGCAACCACTGGTTTCCGCCGGGCTTTGTCCCCGAGCCGCCTTCACAGCAGGAGTCCAAACTGGCCGAGGGCCTGGCGGCCCTGACCCCACAGCAGTACAAGGTGTTGGTGATGTTCGCCGACGGCCTGCTGAACAAGCAGATCGCTTACGAACTGGGGGTGTCGGAGGCCACTATCAAGGCCCACGCCACCGCCATCTTCCGCAAGCTGGACGTGCGCAACCGCACCCAGGCCGTTATCGCCTTGCAGAGCCTCGGGCCAGTGCCTGATCCATCATGGCACGCAGCGCCGCCGGCTTGACCATCTTGGCCATAAAGCCAAAACCGGCCTGCTGGGTTTCACTGATCAATTCCTGACGGGTGTCGGCGGTGATCAGGATCCCCGGCAGGCTGCCACCCCGCTCCTTTCGCAAAAGTTGCATTACCGACAGGCCATCGTCGCCGCCGTCCAGGTGGTAGTCGGCCAGCACCATGTCGATAGACTCGTTGGCCATCACCGCCTGGGCTTCTTCACGGCTGCGGGCGGTGCTGACCTTCATGTTCCAGCCGGTCAGCAGGGAGCGCATGGCCTCGAGAATGGCTTTTTCATTGTCGATGCACAGTACATGGCGACCGGTCAGGGCCCGGCCATTGACCGGGATCAGCGCCGGCGCCTGGGTGCTGGGCTTTTGCCCCCTTGGCACCCGCACCGAAAACACCGAGCCACGGCCTTCCCAGGAGCGCACCGCCAAGGTGTGGCCGAGGATACGGCTCATCCTGTCGGCTATGGCCAGGCCCAGGCCCAGGCCTTTTTCCCCTTTGTCGAAGCGCTTGAACTCTTCGAAGATGCTGGCCAGGTGCTCCTGGGCGATGCCCGGGCCGGTGTCCCAGACCTCGATACACAGATCCCGGCCCTGGTGGCGGGCCCCCAGCAGCACCTTGCCGCCCTTGGCGTAGCGAAAGGCGTTGGTAAGGAAGTTTTGGATGATGCGCCTTAGCAGCATCTTGTCCGAGTCCACCACCGCCTTGGAGCCCACCCACTGGAAGCTTATCTGCTGCTCCACGGCCAGGGCCTTGAACTCGTGGGCCAGGTTGCCCAGCAGTTCGTCCAGGGGGAAGTTGACCCGGCGCACCTTCATGGTGCCGGCGTCCAGCTTGGAAATGTCCAGCAGATCGGTCAGCAGTTCCCCTGCCGCTTTCAAGGACGCCTTGGTGTTGTCCAGCAGCAAGGCCTGCTCGGACTCGGGCTCGGTACGCTGCAACAGCGCCGAGACAAAGAGCCGGGCGGCGTTCAACGGCTGCATCAGGTCGTGGCCGCAGGCGGCCAGAAAGCGGCTCTTGCCCTGGTTAGCCTTGTCGGCGGCGGCCTTGGCCGCCACCAGCTCGCGGGTCCGCTCCGCCACCCGCGCTTCCAGTTCTTCGTTGGCGTTTTTCAGCACCCGCTCGGCGTCCCGGTAGGGGGTGATGTCGGAGAAGGTCATCACAAAGCCGCCGTTGGGCATGGGGTTGCCTTGCAGCTTGATCACCCGTCCGTCCGGGCGTTCCCGCTCTGAGCTGTGGGGGCTGCCCATCTTCATGAAGTTGACCCGCCGGTCCACATGCTCGGCCACCGAGCCCCGGCCGCACCAGCCCCTCTCGGCATTAAAGCGAATAAGGTCAGCCACCGGCCGCCCGGCATAGATAAAGCCGGGGGGATACTCGAACAGCTCCAGGTAGCGCCGGTTCCAGGCCACCAGGTTCAAGTCCCTGTCCACCACCGACATGCCCTCGGAGGCGTGCTCTATGGCCCCTTGCAACAGATCCCGGGAAAAATGCAGCTGCTCTGTGGCTTCGTCTACCAGGGTGACCACTTCGTCCAGGCCGATATCTCGCCCTTCCATGGCCGAGCGCAATACCAAGGCGGCGCTGGAGGCCCCTATCACCGAGGCCATCAGCCGTTCGGCTTCACTTAACAGCTCGTCTGGGCTGAGCCTGGGCATGGCTTGGAGGGTTATGCCCTGGTCGCGCATAAAGCGCCTTAGCATCTGTTCGGCCCGCTCAGGCCCCACAAAACGGCTGACCAACAGCCGCAGGTCGGTGACGCTCAGGTAGCCTTGGTGCTTGCTGCCGGCAGGCCTATGGGCCACGAAAGCGGCGGCTTGCAGTCGGTCGCGCACCCCGGCGCGCATGGCCATGGACGCCAGCACATAGGTCATGGCGTTAACCAGCAGGGATATGACGATGGCATAGCTCGACAGCATCACCGAGCTTAACGACCACCAGATGGCAAAACCGGCCACCAACCCCAGGAAAACCCCCTTGCGGTGACCTTGGCTCCAATAAAGCCCCCCCACCAGAGCCGGCGCCAGCTGGGCAAAGGCGCCAAAGGCAAAGAGGCCAAAACCGGCCAGCTGTTCCTGCTGGCCCAGCAGCCAATAGGTGGCAAAGCCCAGGGCCAGCAACACCAGGATGATAAAGCGGCGAATACGCAGCAGCAGGGTGGAAAAGCGCTCGAAATTGCGCCCGGCCATCTTGCCGGTGCGCAGCATCAACGGGATCACCAGTTCGTTGGAGACCATGATGGCAATGGTCACCGCCGCCATCACCACCATGGAAGTGGACGCCGAGATGGCCCCCAGCAGCGCCAGGGCCGCAACCCAGGGGTGGCCTTGGGCCAAGGGCAGGGAGATCACAAAGCCGTCCGGGCTCTGGCTGGCATCACCGATCAGGCTACCGGCCATGGCCAGGGGCAGTACCGGCAGGGCCATCAGTACCAGGTAGAGGGAGAAGATCCAGCGGGCGCTTTTCAGGTCCCGCTGTTCCTGGCTTTCCACCACCATCACGTGAAAAAGCCGTGGCAAGCAGACAAAGGCGCAGGCCCCCACCAGGCTCTGGGCCAACACGGCACTGAGGGAGGAATTGGGTTCGCGGCCTACGCTCTCGTTGATAACCGACTGGGTGATGAGTTCGCCAAAGCCGTCGAAAGCCCCATAGACCACCACCAAGGCCACTGTCACCAGGGCTACCAGCTTGATGACCGACTCGAAGGCCATGGCCAGCATCAACCCCGGGTGGTGTTCGGTGGCGTCCAGTTTGCGGGTACCAAAAAGGGAGGCAAAGAGCACCAGGGAGATGGCCACCGACGCCGCTATGGCGGTCTCCGGCAGCTGCGACTCCCCCGCCAACAAGCCAAAGCCCATCACCATGGCTTTTAGCTGCAGGGCGATATAGGGCAGGCTGGCGACGATGGCAATCAAGGTGACGGTAACGGCCAGCAGCTGGGATTTACCGTAACGGGCCGCCAGAAAGTCGGCCACCGAGGTGATGCGCTGGGCATGGGACACCCTGACCAGCTTCTTGAGCATGGGGTAGCCGAAGGCAAAAAGGCAGATGGGGCCAAGGTAGACCGGCAGGAAAGACCAGAGGCTGTGATAGGCCTGGCCGACGGTGCCCAAAAAGCTCCAGGACGAGCAGTACACCGCCAACGACAAGGCATAAATCAGCTTGCGGCTCGGCGCCGAATAGACCCTGTGTCCCCGGTCGCCCCAATAGGCAATCGCAAACAGCAACACCAGGTAACCCAGCGCCCAACACACCATCAACCACAACGGCATCGAAAAACCTCCCAAATCCAGGCCTCCTTTTTACCACAGCCCCGTATTTTGGGGGGGTTCGACTAAAGTCGACTGGCTGAAGCAGGGCGATCCTGACTAAGTTGTGAACGACCTGTAAACAAGGAGTTCCATCATGGACCATCCGCTATACGAAAAAATACACAGCAGCAAGCGATTCCAGGACATGGTGGCGCGACGCGAGCGCTTTGCATGGATTTTGTCAGCCGTCATGCTGGTGATTTACTTCGCCTTTATCCTGATCATCGCTTTCAGTCCCGCCACTCTGGGTACTCCCATCAGTAAGGGCTCTGTGGTGACCTGGGGTATCCCCTTCGGCCTTGGCGTTATCATCAGCGCCTTCGTGCTGACCGGCATCTACGTGCGCAAGTCCAACCGTGAGTTTGACACCGAGAATGCCACCGTCATCGAGGAGGCCAAGAAATGAGAAAGCTCCCAACACTGGCGGCAGCGGCAACCCTGCTGCTGCCGGGCCTGGCCATGGCGGCCGGCGCCATAGAGGGGGAAGTGCAAAAGCAGCCCCTTAACACCCACGCCATCATCATGTTCCTGGTGTTCGTGGCCCTGACCCTGGGCATCACCTGGTGGTCGGCCAAGCATACCAAGAGCACCTCCGATTACTATGCCGCCGGTGGCGGTATCACTGGTTTTCAAAACGGCCTGGCCATTGCCGGTGACTACATGTCGGCGGCCTCCTTCCTGGGGATCTCCGGCTTGGTCTACCTGTCCGGATTTGACGGCCTTATTTACTCCATCGGCTTTCTGGTGGGCTGGCCGCTCATTCTGTTTTTGATAGCAGAACGCCTGCGTAACCTCGGCCGCTATACCTTTGCCGACGTGGCCTCCTATCGCCTCAAGCAAAAGCCCATCCGCACCCTGGCCGCCTCCGGCTCCCTGGCGGTGGTAGCCCTGTACCTTATCGCCCAGATGGTGGGTGCCGGTAAGCTCATCCAACTGCTGTTCGGCCTGCCCTACAGCTATGCGGTGGTGCTGGTGGGTGTGCTGATGGTGCTGTACGTGACCTTCGGCGGCATGCTGGCCACCACCTGGGTGCAGATCATCAAGGCGGTGCTGCTGCTGTTCGGGGCAACGTTCATCGCCATCATGGTGCTCAACCATGTGGGCTTCAGTCCTGAGCACCTCTTTGAAGAAGCGGTCAAAGTACACCCCAAAGGGGAAGCCATCATGGCCCCGGGCGGCCTGGTCTCCGACCCCGTCTCTGCCATCTCCCTGGGTATTGCCCTGATGTTCGGTACCGCCGGCCTGCCCCATATCCTGATGCGTTTCTTCACCGTGGGTGACGCCAAGGAAGCCCGCAAGTCGGTGTTCTATGCCACAGGCTTTATCGGCTACTTCTACATCCTGACCTTTATCATCGGTTTTGGTGCCATCTTGCTGGTGTCCACCAATGCCGAGTTCAAGGATGCGGCCGGTGCCCTCTTGGGCGGCAACAACATGGCGGCGGTGCACCTGTCCAAAGCCGTGGGCGGCGACCTGTTCTACGGCTTTATCTCTGCCGTGGCCTTCGCCACCATACTGGCGGTGGTCTCCGGCCTGACCCTGGCTGGCGCCTCTGCGGTATCGCACGATCTGTACGCCAGCGTGTTCCGCCACGGCCAAGCCTCCGAGCGTGAAGAACTCAAAGTGTCCCGCATGGCCACCATCGCCCTTGGGGTGGTCGCCATCCTGCTGGGTATCGCCTTTGAGAAACAGAACATCGCCTTCATGGTGGGCCTGGCCTTCGCCATCGCCGCTTCCACCAACTTCCCGGTGCTGTTCCTGTCCATGTACTGGTCACGCCTGACCACCCGTGGCGCCAAAATTGGCGGCTGGATGGGCCTTGTCACCGCCGTAACCCTGGTGATCATCGGGCCTACCGTCTGGGTGGCGGTACTGGGCTTTGAAGAAGCCATCTTCCCCTACAAGTACCCTGCCCTGTTCTCTGTGGTGGTGGCCTTCGTGGGGACCTGGTTCTTCAGCGTCACCGACAAGTCCGAGGCGGCCGAAGAAGAGCGTGCCCGCTTTATCCCGCAGTTTGTGCGCTGCCACACCGGGGTTGGAGCAGCCGGCGCCGCCGAGCACTGAACAACCCGCCAACGGCATTGAAAACCCGGCTTCGGCCGGGTTTTTCTACTTTGGTCTAATGGTTCTGATACCCCCTGCTATACATACTCGAAGCCAACAATCCGATAACAGAAGATAGGGAATGCCATGATCAACGACCGCTACCCCGTCATGCAGCACATCGCCGACAACACCCATGTGGACAAGGCCAAATACCAAGCCCTGTACCAGGCCTCCGTGGACGACCCGGACGCATTTTGGGGTGAGCAAGGCAAGCGCATCGACTGGATGACTCCGTATTCCAAGGTCAAGAACGTCTCCTTCGACCCCCATAACCTGCATATTCGCTGGTATGAAGACGGCACCCTCAACGCCAGTGCCAACTGCCTGGACCGTCACTTGGCCGAGCGCGGCGACACTGTGGCCCTGATCTGGGAATCGGACGACGGCGACACCGTCAGCCAGGTCACCTACCGTGAGCTGCACGCCAAAGTCTGCCGCTTTGCCAATGTACTCAAGGCCCAGGGCATCCAAAAAGGCGACGTGGTGACCATCTACATGCCCATGGTGGTGGAAGCCGTGGTGTCCATGCTGGCCTGCGCCCGTATCGGTGCCATCCACTCGGTGGTCTTTGCCGGCTTCTCTCCCGACTCCATCGCCGGGCGCATCATCGACGGCAAGTCCAAACTGGTGATCGTTGCCGACGAAGGCCTGCGCGGTGGCCGTGCCATTCCCCTCAAGGGCAACGTGGACGAGGCCCTGGCCAACAGCGACGTGACCACGGTGGAAAAGGTCATTGTCTTCAAGCGCACCGGCGGCGATATCGACTGGGTGGAAGGCCGCGACCTGTGGTGGCACGACCTGGAAGCCGAAGCCGGCAGCGACTGCCCTGCCGCCGAGATGAATGCCGAAGATCCGCTCTTTATCCTTTACACCTCCGGTTCCACCGGCAAGCCCAAAGGGGTGCTGCACACCACCGGCGGCTACATGGTCTATGCCTCCTTGACCCACGAAGTGGTATTCGACTACAAACCCGGTGAAGTCTACTGGTGCACCGCCGACATCGGCTGGATAACAGGCCATTCCTACCTGGTGTACGGGCCGCTGGCCAACGGCGCCACCTGCCTGCTGCACGAAGGCGTGCCCAACTGGCCCGGCCCCAGCCGTCTGGCCGAGATAGTCGACCGCCACCAGGTCGCCATCCTTTACACCGCTCCTACCCTTATCCGCGCCTTGATGGCCCAGGGCGAGGAGCATTTCGCCAAACTGGACGGCAAGAGCCTGCGTATCCTCGGCACTGTGGGTGAACCCATCAACCCCGAGGCCTGGCGCTGGTATCACCAGGTGATCGGCAAGGGCCGCTGCCCTGTGGTAGACACCTGGTGGCAAACCGAGACCGGCGGCATCATGATTGCGCCCCTGCCGGGGGCCGTGGACGCCAAACCCGGTTCCGCCACCCTGCCCTTCTTCGGCGTGCAGCCGCAGCTGGTGGACGCCACCGGCGCCCCGGTGGCAGGGGAAGGCAACCTGGTGATCACCGATTCCTGGCCCGGCCAGATGCGTACCGTTTACGGCGACCACGAGCGCTTTATCCAGACCTACTTCTCCACCTTCCCCGGCAACTATTTCACCGGTGACGGCGCCCGCCAGGACGAGGATGGCTATTTCTGGATAACAGGCCGGGTGGACGACGTTATCAACGTGTCCGGCCACCGCATGGGTACCGCCGAGATTGAGTCGGCCCTGGTGGCCCACCATGACGTGGCGGAAGCGGCGGTGGTGGGTTATCCCCACGACATCAAGGGCCAGGGCATCTATGCCTACGTGACCCTCAACGCCGGCGTCGAAGCCACCGAAGAGCTGCGTCTGGCCCTGCGCCAATGGGTGCGCAAGGAAATCGGTGCCCTGGCCAGCCCGGATCTTATCCAGTGGGCCCCCAGCCTGCCCAAGACCCGCTCCGGCAAGATCATGCGCCGCTTCCTGCGCAAAATTGCTGCCAACGAGTGTGAGGCCCTGGGCGATACCACCACCCTGGCCGACCCCAGCGTCATCGACACCCTTATTCAGACCCGTCTGAATAAATAGGTTTCCCAACCAGCCGTATCTTGGCCCGCCCTTACCGGCGGGCTTTTTTGTGGTCAGCGGCGAATAAGGCCACCGTCCACAGGCAACTGGCTGCCGGTGATGTAAGAGGCATGGTCAGACAGCAAGAAGAGCGCGGCATTGGCTGCCTCCTCGGCGTCTCCTACCCTGGCCAGGGGCACCTGGGTCAAGACCCCGGCTTCAAAGTTCGCCTTGGCCTCTTCTGCCAAAAAATCCCGAAATCCCGTTTCTATGGGCCCTGGCACCAGCACATTGACCCTGATCTTTCGTGGTGCCAGGGCGCTGGCCCAACTGCGCGCCAGGGCGATCACCGCCCCTTTGGCGGCGCCATAAAGGCCGGTGGCCGCTGCCCCTTCATAGGCAGAAGAAGAGGAGGTCAACACCACAGAGGCGCCGTCCTTCAGCAGCGGCAGCAAGGCCGACAATTGCAGCGTGGGGCCCCGGACATTGGTGTACATGATCCGGTCAAAACTGCCGCAGTCGGCCTGGGCTGCATCGTCCAAGACCGCCACCCCGGCATTGAGCCAAAGCCCATCCAGTGGGCCCCAGGCAGCCAGGGCCTCGGCCAGTTTGTCCCCGGTATCGGCCTGGGCACCGTCGTTGGCCAACACCAGGTGTTCTTGCGAGAAAAGCGCCCTGGCAGCGGCCAGGCGCGCGGCATTGCGCCCCGTGATAGCCACCTTGGCCCCTTCTGCCACCAGCTGCTTGGCCCCCGCCAAACCCATGCCGTTGGAGCCGCCGGTGATCAGGATCCGGCGATCGGTAAATCTGTCCATGCACTAACCTGCCATTGTCTTGTGAGAAGAATGCGAGATGCGTTGCGCTGCTGCGCCGTTGAAAACGCAGCGGAAGGGAAAAGTGAGGCTAACAAAAAAGCGCCGCTAATGCGGCGCTTTTGCTACGACGTTTGGATTAGAAAACGTACTTGGCAGAGAACTGCAGACGATTCAGATCGCCGTCTTCACCGTTCTCCAGCTCACGCTCGGCGTAGATGTACTCCACGCCGAAGGAGATGGGTTTGACCGGGGAGTAGATCAGGTTGACGTGCGCAGACTGAACCTGCTTGGTCACGGCCTGGTTCATCTCTTCATCGATATCGGCCCAAGTGCCGGACACCATGAAGGTGGAGCGCCATTGGTCGTTCCAGAAGTGGCGATAGGCAGCAAAGGCAGAAACGGTGGAAATGGCTTCCAGACCGCCGTCAGCCTGGGCGTAGGCACCGTTGAAGGTGTTCAGGGCAACATAACGGCCGATACCTTCACCACCGGTGACAGAGAAACGGAAGTCGTCGGTCTGGCCGACTTTCAGCATACCGGAGACGTTGACACCGAAGCCGGTAGTGGTTTCGTTGTCTTGCACGTCGCCGTTGGCATCCAGGGTGTCGGCGCGCAGCTGGCGCAACAAGCCGGAAACGGCAACGGAGCCCCAGTCACCTTTCATGTTGTAACGGGCAACCAGGTCGGGCAGCACGCTGTTGTCTTCGTCAACACGGCCACTGGCACCGTAGGGGTTGTAGGTGGTTTCCGGGTTTTCGGCAGCGAACATCCAGTTACCGGAGGTGTAACGGATCATCGGCTGGCGGTTGAAGACAGTACCATCGGCAGCAGGCAGGAAGTCGGTGCTGTCAGGCAGGGCTGCCAGGTTTTCAAAGGTGGTGAAGGTTTGACCGATCAGCCAGTTGTCGTAGGTGACATAGGCGTGGCGAATACGGGGCGCGGTGGAGTTAGAAGTGCGCTCGTCGCCTACGAAGCTGGACAGGAAGTCCAGTTCCAGGAAGGTCTTGATGGTGTGACCTTCAATGATGGTGCTGGTGCCGAAGTTGAAACGGGACTCGCGCGCAGTGAAATCCAGGACGGCGTCGTTGTTGTTGCCGTCGCCTTCAGTGGCCCCACCAGAAACAGGAATGAGGCTGGGCACGTTGTAGATACGGCCGAGGCTGCTGCTATCAGGGGTCTTCTCGCTGTACTTGCTGAGGTTGACAGTTGCCTTGGTGTAGCCACCGAAGGTCACGGTCGTGGTGTCAGTTTTCAGCAGCTCGAAAGCCGCGTGGCTGGGCATGGACATGACGGCGCCGATGGCACCTGCGATAAGGCTCTTTTTCATGATCTCTCTTCCTGTAGTGGTTCTGCAGCAAAGGCCAATTTTTCTAAATTGTTACCAAAGCTTCATTTATGAAATATGTCAAAAGTTCCCTACCTTGCCTATTCGCCTTTGGTCGAAGCCAAATGCTGCTCCAGGGTGAGCATGGGGGAGGCGTCGATGTCTTCGGCGTCCATCATGCTGGCTACCCGTTGCAAGGAACTCAGGATCAGGGTCTGTTCCCACTGGGCCAATTCTTCGAATTGCTTGATGAAGGCGTTTTGCAGAAGGGCCGGCGCTTTGGACAGGGCCTCCTTGCCTTCCTCGGTCAAGGTTAATTCCACCTTGCGCTTGTCCAGTGTAGAGCGCTGGCGGATCACCAGTGTCCTAGCCTCAAGGCGGTCAATAATGCTGGTAACTGTAGCCTGGGACAGGTTGACCAGCTTGGCAATGCTGCGGGTGGTGTCCCCCGGGTGATCGGCGATGGCCCGCATCAGCATCAGCTGCGGCCCGGTCAGGGAGGTTTCTTTGGTCAATTGGCGGGAATGAAGATCGATGGCGCGAATGATGCGCCGCAGCGCCGTGAGCACTTCGTCGACAGGTTGCATGAGGCCACCTCTGGGGTCAAAAAGCGGTATTTTAGACTGCGAACAATCCGCATTGTAAGTCCTTGATTTGATCGTCTCCAACCTTGGCTTCATACTTATTTGCTTGCTAACGAAAAGAGGCCGTTATGAAGTCAAACCTTTTGCTCTGCTCCCTGGGACTGCTGCTATGCCAACCGGCGGTGGCCGACGTCAAACTGGGCGGTGCCTTCCGGGTCAGCTACGCCTGGAAAGATTACGACCAGAACAATAAGGACAAGAATGGCGAATGGGACATCGAGCTGTTCCGGCTGGACGTGAATGGCGACGAGGGCAACTGGTTCTACTCGGCCCAATACCGCTGGTACCAGGACTTCGAGGCCATACATCATGCTTACGTGGGCTACCGCTTCGATGAAGACCGCAATATTCGCGCCGGGGTAACGCTGGTGCCCTTTGGCCTGTTGCCGGTGTCCTCCCACAGCTTCTGGTTTGGCGGCACCTATTATTTGGGCCTGGAAGACGACTACGACACCGGCATCGTCTACGAGCAAAAAAGTGGCGATTGGCTGCTGCACGCCGGTTACTTCCATAACGCCGAGTACGACAACGGCGACCGCTATGACCGCTACTCCTTCGATCTGGCCGCCGTGGACGGCGAAAGGGCCGACGAAAACGGCCAGTTGAACCTGCGGGCCGAGAGATCCCTTGATGCCCTGGACGGTACCTTGAAACTGGGGGCCTCGGCCCAGTACGGTCGTTTGTACCGTTATTATTCCAAGACCCACGATAATCGCTGGGCAGCTGCCCTGCACGCCGACTGGACCCACCCCAGCGGCTGGCAGCTGCAATTGCAGGAAGTGCACTACCGTTTCGACACCGGTACCGATACCGTGTCCCTGTCTGCCTTCCAGTTCCCCTTCGAGGTGGCCAGCGAAGCCGATGTGGTGTCTTTCAATGTCGCCAAGACCTTTACAGTAAAAAACGACTTTGTTGACAGCATAACCTGCTACAACGACCACACCCAGACCCTGGCATCGGGAAACGGCGTGGACAATTCTATCCAAAACGTGACCGGCTGCATGCTGGCCAAGGGTGGCCTTTACACTTATGTCGACTGGATAGCCGGTAAGAACATGTGGTTTGCCGGCGGCGACGGTGTCGGCCTGGCCAGCCCCCTCAATGACGGCTGGCACTCGCGGCTCAATATCAATATCGGCTATTATTTTTAAAAAGTTGTTGACACAGACCCGCCCCCTGAGGAAAGGATAAAGGCGTTACTTGGAGACACTGATGAATCTGTTCAACCTCACCATTACCACCCGCACTATTACCGGTACCACCACCTGGTGGAACTGGCGGGCGCTTATGGTGAGCTGAACAAATCATCACCACACGCAGAAAAGCCCGCCCCCCAAGGCGGGCTTTTTGTTTATCTGGAGAAAAGAAAATGCAGGTCATGAAATTCGGTGGCAGTTCCCTGGCGGACCCACAGCGTTTCGAAGCCGTTGCCGAGCAGGTCAGGCAAGCCCTGGCCCAGGGCGAGGTGGCGGTAGTGCTGTCGGCCCCGGCCGGGGTTACCAACAAACTGGTCGCCCTGTGCGACGACACCCAGGCCACCGATATCCTGACCCTGACCCAACCCTGGGTGCAGGCCTACCCGGCCCTGGCCGAACCCCTGGCCCAGTGGACCAAGCAGTTGGAAGCCTGGTGCCAGGGTATCGCCCTGCTGGGCAGTTGCCCGGAAGGCACCAGGGTAGCCATCGCCAGCGCCGGTGAGCGGCTATCGGTACTGGTACTTTGCCATCTGTTGAGCCAATACCAGCCGCTGCAATTGGACCCTGCCGGCCTCTTCCTCGGCTACGGCCAGCGCCTGGACGCCCTGGTGGACCTGGATGCCTCGCGCAACAAATGCCGGGGCCTCAGGGAGAAAAAGCCCAATCTTGCCATCATGGCCGGTTTCTATGCCGGCCACCGGGACGGTGGCCAATGCCTGCTGGGCCGCAATGGCTCGGACTACTCCGCTGCCGTGCTGGCCGCCTGCCTGGGGGCAGACGAGCTGATCATCTGGACCGACGTGGACGGGGTCTACCAGTGCGACCCCCGCTTGGTGCCTGAGGCCCAAAAGCTGCGCCAACTGTCCTTTGCCGAGGCCCTGGAGCTGTCCCACTTCGGTGCCAAGGTGCTGCACCCCAAGACCCTGGGGCCGGTGGGCCGTTTTCAGATCCCCACCTGGATCCGCTCCAGCCTGGACCCGGCCCTGCCCGGCACCCGCATCGACAGCAACGCCGAGGCGTCAGACAAGCCGGTCAAGGCCCTGTCCAGCCTCAATGAAGTGGTAATGGTGTCGGTGAGTGGCCCCGGCCTTAAGGGCATGGTAGGCATGGCCAGCCGTATCTTTGCCGCCGTCAGCCAGGCCGGGGTATCGGTGCTGCTGATCACCCAGTCCTCCAGCGAGTACAGCATCAGCTTTTGCCTGAGCGCCGCCGACGAACGGCGGGCGGTCAACCATATCGAAGAGGCCTTTGCCCTGGAGCTGGCCTCGGGCATGCTCGAGCCGGTGCTGGTGCAGCGGGACCTGGCGATCCTTACCCTGATCGGCGACAACATGTGCCAAGCCAAGGGGGTGGCCGGCCGCTGCTTTACCCAGCTGGGCCGGGCCAATATCAATGTGGTGGCCATAGCCCAGGGCTCCAGCGAGCGGGCCATCTCGGCGGTGATCCCCGGCGATTGCGCCGGCCGGGGCCTGAAGATGGTGCACCAGGCCTTTTTCGATTCGTCCATGCCCCTGGAGCTGGTGCTGCTGGGCAGCGGCAATGTCGGCAGCGAACTGCTGCGCCAGCTGGATGCCCAAAGCCATTGGCTGGCCAAACAGGGCATCAACGCCAAAGTGGTGGCGCTGTCCAACAGCCAGCAGATGCTGGTGGATGCCAAGGGCCTGACCCTGGCCCACTGGCAAGACCAATTGGCCCAAGATGGCCAGCCCTTGGATCTGGACAAACTCAAGGCCCTTGGCCAGGAGCTTTTAAACCCGGTGCTGGTGGACTGCTCGGCATCTAGCGACCTGCCCCTTAACTACCAGGACTTCCTTAAAGCCGGTTTCCATGTGGTGACCCCCAATAAAAAGGGCAACGCCGGCCCCCTGGCCCAGTACCAGGCCCTGAAGAAAACCGCCAAGCAGCATCGCCGCCGCTACCTCTACGACACCACAGTGGGGGCCGGCCTGCCGGTTATCGAAAACCTGCAAAACCTGCTTCATGCCGGCGACGAACTGCAAAGCTTCTCGGGGATACTGTCCGGCTCCCTGTCCTTCCTGCTAGGACGCCTGGAAGACGGCGCCGCCTTCTCCGAAGCGGTACTGGAAGCCATGGACAAGGGCTTTACCGAGCCCGACCCCAGGGACGACCTGTCCGGTATGGACGTGGCCCGCAAGGTGCTTATCCTGGCCCGGGAGGCGGGGCTTGAGCTGGAACTGGCGGACATCGCCCTGGAGGGCCTGCTGCCTGATGAGTTCGAACAACTCGATAAGGAGCAGTTCCTGGCCCGCCTGGGGGAACTGGACAGCCATTTTGCCGCCCTGGTGGCAGACGCCAAGGCCCAGGGCAAGGTACTGCGCTACGTAGGCCAGATAAGCCAGGGCCAAGGCAAGGTCGGCATCCAGGCCGTGGACGCCGCCCACCCTCTGCACCGGGTACGGGACGGCGAGAATGCCCTGGCCTTTTTGACCCGCTACTACAGCCCGGTGCCGCTGCTGCTGCGAGGCTATGGAGCCGGCGCCGACGTTACCGCCGCAGGTATCTTCGCCGACATACTGCGTACCCTCAACTGGATGCGGGAGGTATGACGATGCGGGTTTATGCACCGGCCACCTCGGCCAACCTCAACGTCGGTTTCGATACCCTGGGGGTGGCCCTTCGCCCCCTGGACGGCAGCCCCCTGGGCGATACCTTGGCGGTGGCCAGCGCCGAGCAGGACAGCCTCACCGTCACCGGGCCCTATGCCCATGAACTCAAAGGCACCAACATCGTCGAAAAGGCCCTGTGGCGCTTTCGCGAGCTGACCGGGATCCAGCAGCCTCTGGCCATGCACCTTGAAAAGGGCATGCCGGTGGGCTCCGGCCTGGGTTCGTCCGCTGCCAGTGTGGTGGCCGCCGTCGTGGCCATCAACGGCTACTTCGACAAGCCCCTGGACACGGAAGCAGAACGGGCGCTGATGGCGGAGCTGGAGGGGGAACTGTCTGGTGGCGTGCACTGGGACAACCTGCTGCCTTGCCTGCTGGGCGGACTTTGCCTTCACGATGCCAAGCTGCCGGTACCAGAAGATTGGGTTTGGCTCCTGGCCTATCCCGGCATTCGCCTGGAAACCAAGGCCATGCGGGCGCTTCTGCCCAAGGCCATTCCCTTGGCGGACGCCGTGGCCCAGGCCGCTCGCCTTGGCCGCTTTGTGGACGCCCTGCATCGCCAGCAAGGCCCCTTAGCCGCCTCTTTGATGCTCGACCCCCTGGTAGAACCCCACCGGGCGCCCCTGGTGCCGGGATTTAGCGAGCTAAAGGACCGGTTGCTAGCCGGGGGCGCCCTGGCCGCCGGCCTGTCCGGCTCCGGCCCCACCCTCTTTGCCGTTTTTGACGACATGGCCAAGGCCCGCCAAGCCCTGGACCAAGCCCAACTTTGGGTTTCCCCGCAACAGGGCTTTGCCCACTTGTGCCGCGTCGACAACGACGGCGCCGCTTTTTTGGAGTGATGATGGATTTTTACAACCTCAAGGTGCCCCAGGAGCGGGTCAGTTTCAGCCAGGCCCTGACCCAGGGCCTGGGCCAGGAGCAGGGCCTGTTTTTCCCGGACAGCTTGCCCCGCCTCGACGCTGCCGTGCTCGGCGCCCTGCCCCGCCACCAGCGTTACCAGGCTATACTGAGCCCCTTCTTGAAGGGCACCTACTCGGACGACACCCTGGCGGCGATGATCGCCGCCGCCTTCCCCTTCGAGGCGCCCCTGGTGCCGGTAGGCCCCCATTTCGCCCTGGAGCTTTTCCATGGGCCTACCCTGGCGTTCAAGGACTTTGGCGCCCGCTTTATGGCCCAGTGTCTGTCCCAGCTGGGCCAGGACCAGGCCATCACCATCCTGACCGCCACCTCAGGGGACACCGGCGCCGCCGTAGCCCATGCCTTTCACAACCTGCCTGGGGTGCGGGTGGTGGTGCTCTACCCCAAGGGCAAGATAAGCCGGCCCCAGGAGCAGCTCTTTTGCACCCTGGGTGGCAACATCGAGACCCTGGCGGTCAACGGCAGCTTTGACGACTGCCAGGCCCTGGTCAAAGCGGCCTTTGACGACCAGGAGGTGAAAGAGCGCTGCGGCCTGAACTCGGCCAACTCCATCAACATCAGCCGCCTGCTGGCCCAGGTGCTTTATTACTGGGACCTGGCCCTGGCCCAGCCGGATCTGGTGGTAAGCGTACCCAGCGGCAACTTCGGCGACATCACCGCCGGCCTGATGGCCAAGACCATGGGCGCCCCCATCAAGCGCTTTGTGGCTGCCACCAACAGCAACGACACCGTGCCCCGCTACCTACAAAGCGGCCAATGGCAACCCCATTACACCGTCGCCACCCTGTCCAACGCCATGGACGTATCCAAGCCCAACAACTGGCCCAGGGTCGAGCACCTGCTGAAAAGCCAAGGCTGGCAGCTGGCCGCCGCCGCCGTCAGCGAAGCAGACACCAAGGCCGCCATCCAGGCCCTGCAGATCCTCGACTACCTGGGTGAACCCCACTGCGCCGTGGCCTTCAAGGCACTGCTGGACAACCTGGCTCCGGGGGAAAGGGGCGCCTTCCTCTGCACCGCCCACCCGGCCAAGTTCGCCGACAGCGTCAGCGCCATATTGGGCATGGACTTACCCCTGCCCCCGGCACTGGCTCAGGCCATGGACAAGCCCAACCTGTCCAAGGACATCGACGCCCACTGGCCGGCCCTGCGCCACCATCTGCTCGGCCAATAAAAAAGGCGCCCCAAGGGGCGCCTTTTTTCTCTCGATAGCCTTAGTTCGCTACCGCCACATCGATGGACATCATCAGGCTCAGCAAGGTCACCGTCAGGATGGAAAAGCCGAACAGCTTTCTCGCCCAGGTGGTGTCGTCCTTGGTCTTGTAGCCTTTGATGGCCAAATGCAGCCAATAGGTGCCCAGGCCCAGGGCCACCACAAAGTAGGCGTAGCCGGTGTAGCCGGTGATGGTCAGCAACAGGCTGGCCAGCACGAAAGCCACGATATAGGCCACGATATGCTTTTTGGTGACACCCACGCCCTTGGCTACCGGCAGCACACAAATGGAGGCGGCCGAGTAGTCCTTGAGGCGGAAAATGGCGATGGCGTAGGAATGCGGCATCTGCCAGAGACTGAAGATCAAGAAGAGGATGACGGCCCCCAGATCCAGCTCGTTGCTCACGGCGCAGTAGCCCACCAGGGGCGGCGCTGCACCGGAGAAACTGCCGATAAGGGTACCGTGCACCGAGTTGCGCTTGAGCAGCAGGCTGTAAAAGCCCACGTAAATCACCAGGCCGGCCAGCACTATCATCACCGCCAACAGGTTGGTGGTGGCATAAAGCAAACCGGTACCCAGCACGCCAAGCACAATACCGTACGCCAGGGCAACGCCAAGGGACAATTCGCCCTGGGCCAGTACCCTGTTACGGGTCCTTTCCATCTTCTTGTCGATGTCCCTGTCGATACAGTTGTTAAGCACGCAACCACAGGCCACCACCAAGGAAACCCCCAGCAGGGTGCTTACCAGGGTCAGCCATTCAAAGCTGCCCTTGGCGGCCAGGAAGAAACCGCCGGCAACGGAAATCAGGTTGCCGAAGATGATCCCTGGCTTGGTGATGTCTATGAACTTCTTAATCATCGAATACTGCTGACTTGAGTGAGAGAAGGGGCAGCTCGCGCTGCCCCTGAGTTGGCGCAATGCGCCTTACATCACGTGGGTAAGACCGTAGAGGTACCACATGATCCAGGCGGTGCCGGCAATCAGGATACCAACGATCAGCACGGTGAAGACCAGTGCCACGTTGTTCCACTGTTGCTCGGACGAGGTGTTCATGTGCAGGAAGTAAACCAGCTGCACCATCACCTGTGCAAAGGCCATGATCACCAGAACCGATACCACCACCACCGGAGAAGCCAGGGAAGGCTCCATCACCAGGGCGAAGGGGATCACTGTCAGGATAATAGACAGGATGAAGCCGGCCAGGTAGGACTTGAAGGTACCGTGGCTGGCGCCGGCGGCGTTATGAGAATGACTGCTCATTACATGGCCCCCAACAGGTAAACGAAGGTGAATACACAGATCCAGACGATGTCCAGGAAGTGCCAGAACAAGCTCAGGCAGCTCAGACGGGTCTGGTTGACGTCAGTCAGGCCGTGACGGGCAACCTGGAAGATCATTACGCTCATCCAGATCAGGCCGCAGGTCACGTGCAGACCGTGGGTACCGACCAGGGTAAAGAAGGCAGACAGGAAAGCGCTGCGATCCGGACCCATGCCGTGGGCGATCAGGTGATGGAACTCATAGACTTCCATACCGATAAAGCCGGCGCCCAGCAGGCCGGTGACTACCAGCCAGCCAATGGTCTTGGCCTTGTTGCCGGCGTGCATGGCCAGCATGGACAGACCGCTGGTAAAGGAGCTCAGCAGCAGCAGGAAGGTTTCAACCAGGACGAAGTCCAGCTCGAAAATATCCTTGCCGCTGGGGCCACCGGCGGTGTGGTTGTAGAGCACGGCGTAGGACGCAAACAAGGTTGCGAACAACACCAGGTCGGTCATGATGTAGATCCAGAAGCCGAAAACCTTCAGGGCTCCTGCATCGTGATGCCCATGGTCATGGGCATCGACGTTGAGTACTTCACTCGACATGTTTGACATGGCTTATACCTGTACTGCTGCTTGCTTTGCTTGATGGGCGCTTTCAATCTGCTCGATTTCGTCAACCTGGACGTAGTAGTCCACGTCTTTAACGAAGGAGCGCACGATCATGGTACCGAGGACACCAACGACACCCAGGATAACCATCCACCAGATGTGCCAGACCAGGGCGAAGCCGCCGATCAGGCTGAACAGGCCAATGTAGACACCGGCAGAGGTGTTCTTCGGCATGTGGATAGGCTCGTAGGAAGCCGGTTTGGCGTACGCGGTGCCCTTCTCTTTCTCATCCCACCAGGCATCCAGCTCGTGAACGACAGGGGTATGGGCAAAGTTATAGAAAGCAGGCGGAGACGGAATGGACCATTCCAGGGTGCGACCGTTCCAGGGGTCACCGGTCAGGTCACGGTTTTCATGACGCTGGCGATAGCTGACGATCAACTGGATAACCTGGAAGGCGATACCCAAGGCGATAACGAAGGCGCCGATGGCGGCAACGATCAGCCAAGGAGTCCAAGCCGGGTTGTCATAGTGGTTCAGGCGACGGGTCATACCCATGAAGCCCAGCACGTACAGCGGGATAAAGGCCAGGTAGAAACCGACGAACCAGCACCAGAAGGAGGCGTGACCCAGTTTGTCGTTCAGTTTGAAACCGAAGGCTTTCGGGAACCAGAAGGTCAGGCCTGCCAGGTAACCGAACACCACGCCGCCGATGATGACGTTGTGGAAGTGGGCGATCAGGAACAGGCTGTTGTGGAGCAGGAAGTCTGCGCCGGGCACAGCCAGCAGCACGCCGGTCATACCACCGATGGAGAAGGTGATGATGAAGCCCAGGGTCCACATGACAGGGGCAGTGAACTGCACACGGCCACGGTACATGGTGAACAACCAGTTGAAGATCTTCAAACCGGTGGGGATAGCGATGATCATGGTCGCAATGCCGAAGAAGGCATTGACGTTGGCACCGGCACCCATGGTGAAGAAGTGGTGCAGCCAAACCACGAAGGACAGCACGGTGATGGCGACGGTGGCATAAACCATGGATTTATAGCCGAACAGACGCTTGGTGCTGAAGGTGGAGATGACTTCGGAGAAGATACCGAAGGCAGGCAGAATGAGGATGTACACCTCGGGGTGACCCCAGGCCCAGATCAGGTTCACGTACAGCATCGGGCTACCGCCCAAGGCGTTGGTGAAGAAGTGGAAATCCAGGTAGCGGTCAAGAGACAGCATAGCCAGAGCCACGGTCAGCATGGGGAAGGCCGCCATGATGATGACGCTGGTACAAAGGATGGTCCAGGTGAAGATCGGCATCTGCATCAGCTTCATGCCGGGGGCACGCAGCTTGAGGATGGTAGCGAAGAAGTTCACGCCGGTCAGGGTTGTACCTATACCGGAGATCTGCAACGCCCAGATGTAGTAGTCGACACCGACCCCGGGGCTGAACTCCTTACCGGACAGCGGCGGGTAGGCTACCCAACCTGTGGTGGCGAATTCACCTACACCCAGGGAGATGTTGACCAGGGCCACACCCACCACGAACAGCCAGAAAGAGACGCTGTTGAGGAAGGGGAAGGCCACGTCACGGGCACCGATTTGCAGCGGTACTACGATGTTCATCAGACCGGTCATGAACGGCATGGCCATGAAGATGATCATGATGACGCCGTGAGCGGTAAAGATTTGGTCGTAGTGTTCCGGAGGCAGGAAGCCTTCGTTGCCGCCACTGGCCACGGCCAGCTGGGTACGCATCATGATGGCGTCGGCAAAGCCGCGCAACAGCATGACCAGGGCAACGATGATGTACATCACCCCGATTTTCTTGTGGTCTACGGTGGTGAGCCACTCTTTCCAGAGGTAGCCCCATTTCTTGAAGTAGGTCAGCGCAGCCACCAGGGCCAGGCCGAGAACAGCAATCACACCAAGCGTAACCATGATAATGGGTTCATGGTACGGGACTGCTTCCCAGGAGAGTTTTCCAAACATCGTTATTCCTCAGCGCCCATTTCTTCGGCCATCTCGTGCATGCCTTCATGGTGCTCGTCGGCCTTGTGGCCGCCGTGCATGAAGCTACGCACGATCTGCTCATACATCTGCGGCTTAACAGCAGCGAAGTATTCCACGGGGTGTTTTTCGGTCGGCTTCAGCAGCGCCTGGTAAGCCGTGTCGTCCAGGGCATTGTTACCGGCTTTAACCTCGGCAACCCATGCGTTGAAATCCTCGTCAGAGGCTTTGGCAACGGCCTGGAACTTCATGTCGGAGAAACCAGCGCCACTGTAGTTGGCAGAGATGCCATCATAAGTGCCGGCTTCGTCGGCTTGCAGGTGCAACTTGGTTGACATACCGGCCATGGCGTAAATCTGGCCACCCAGTTGCGGAATAAAGAAAGAGTTCATCACGGTGCCGGAAGTGATGCGGAATTCCACCGGGGTATGGGTGGGGATCACCAACTCGTTAACGGTGGCGATTTTCTGCTCCGGGTAGATGAACAGCCATTTCCAATCCAAAGCGACGACTTGAACAGTCAGGGGCTTTTTGTCGGATTCGAGGGCTTTGTAGGGATCCAGCTCGTGGCTGGTTTTCCAGGTCAGTACCGCCAGGATGGCGACGATGACCAGAGGGATACTCCAAACGGTTGCTTCGACAGCGGTAGAGTGGTCCCACTTCGGCTTGTAGGTAGCCTTGGTGTTGGACGCACGGTAGCGCCAGGCAAAGGCGATGGTCATGATGATGACGGGGATAACCACCAGCAGCATCAACCAGGTCGCCGTCAGGATCAGGGATTTCTCACCTTCCCCTATGGGCCCTTTGGGGTTCATCAGAACCATGTCTTCACAACCAGCCAGCAAAAATGCGCCACCAACGGAGAGCATTTTAATCAGACTGGATAACCACTTACTTTTCATATCATAACCTCACCTCAAATGACTGCCTCGAGGAACACGAAAGCTCGCTACAGGGGGCCGGAGTTCTAATTGTTAGCCGCAGAATGTACCAAGAAAAACCCTTTCATTTCCAGTGAAAAAGGCGACAAAAAACCGCTCATCCTGTTGAACGGTAAAATAACGATATGGGCAGGTTGGAAAGGTTAAATAAAAGTAAAATTTAAACAACCGAGACGTCATTTGAATAAAAAACAAACAACTGAACAGTGACAAAAGAATCGCCGCAGCAACCCTAAGGGGAAAATTGAGTTTTCCCGCAAGCCACGGCAGACTGTGCGCAAAAGCCAAGGGAGTCAGCCCATGCATGTCGAACTCGCCCCCAATGGGCCGCGCCTGTCGGCGGTAATCGCCGGTCTTTGGCGCCTGGCCGACTGGAACCTCAATGTCCAAGACAGGGTACGTTGGATTGAAGAAGCCCTGGAACTTGGGATAACCAGCTTCGATCATGCCGACATCTACGGCGATTACCGCTGTGAAGCCCTTTTTGGCGAGGCCCTGAAAGCGGCCCCTCACCTTAAAGATCAGATCCAGCTGATCAGCAAATGCGGCATCCGCCTTTGCTCCCCTTCCCTGCCCTACCAGCTCAACCATTACGACACCTCCCCTGCCTATGTCAGGGGCCAGGTGGAAGCGTCTTTGCAAAAGCTGGGGGTGGAAAAACTGGATCTGCTGCTGATCCACAGGCCCGATTACCTGCTGGACGCCGGGGAGCTGGCCGACACGTTCAGCGCCCTTCGTGACGAGGGCAAGGTGGCCCATTTCGGGGTGTCCAACTTCACCAGCAGCCAGTTCGAACTGCTGGACCAGCGCCTGCCCCTGGCCACCAACCAGTTGGAGCTGTCGGTATTGGCCCACCAGGCCTTGGACGACGGTACCCTGGACCAGTGCCAGGCCAAGCGTATCCGCCCCATGATCTGGTCCCCCCTTGGGGGCGGCCGGCTCTTTAGCGGCCAGGACGAGCAGGCCTGCCGGGTGCGCCAGGTACTGGAAGAGCTGGCCCCGGCCTATGGGGTGTCGGTGGCTTCCCTGGCCTATGCCTGGATCTTACGCCACCCCGCCAAGCCGCTCCCCATCACCGGCAGCGGCCGCCTGGCGGCCCTCAAGGAAGCGGTTGCCGCCCTTGGCGTAACATTGTCCAACCAAGACTGGTACCGGCTGTGGGTGGCGGCCAGGGGCCATGATGTGCCCTGATCAGGGCTCGGTGCGGTAGAGCCTGAGGGTAACGATTTCCAGGCCGAAGGGGTCTATCAGCCTGTCTTCCTTACTGTGAAAAACCAGGGTGCCGTCGGCCAGCTGAATGTGGGCACTCAAGGCATATTGATGGCCTTTGAGGATGTCTTCGGCCCTCATGCTCAGCTGAAAGGGAATAGGTACCTGCCCGTCAACGGCAACCCTGTCCATGGCCAGGGGTTTGTCGAGGGTCGCATCGGTGAGCAGCACTTCGGCCTGGGCCCCCTTGGGTAGGGCGATGCGTTCACGGTAGGTCAGGTTGCCCTTCACCGTCAGCGCCGCTTTCTCAAAATCCTGTTCGGTCAAGTCCTTAGGACCTCCGTCGTCCAGGCAGCCTCCCAGCAGCAGCGCCAACCCCAGGGCCAACACCGACCGCCTGCTCCTGCTTACCATCATCTTTCTTCCTTTACCGTTAACTGCGTAAAACCGACCATTAAGCTAAACCGCCGTTGTAGACGGGGTAAAGCACATTAAACTAAAGTCTCACAGACAAAATGCCGGATATTCATAAACTGGCAAACACGCAAAACATAAGAAGGAAATCCACTATGACATCCTGGTTCAAACGTGCACTGGTGACTGCGTCCCTGGCCGTGACCCTGCCGGTCGCCGCAGCCAACTACACCATAGGCACCGGCAGTCAAAGCGGCACCTACTATCCCTTCGGCGGCATGCTCGCCAAAGTCTGGAGTGAGAACATCGATGGCTTCAACATGCGCGCCGAAGTTACCGCCGCCTCCGTTGAAAACATCATCAAAGTCGCCTCTGGCCAGCAGCTGGCCGGTATCGCCATGGGCGACTCCGTCGTTGCCGCCATCAAAGGTGAAGCGCCGTTCCGTCGTCCCGTAGACGTAGCCGTGCTGTTCGCCCTGTACCCCAACGTGGTGCAGTTCATGGTGCCCGCCGACTCCGACATCAAGTCTGTGCATGACCTCAAGGGCAAGAAAGTGTCCGTAGGCGCCCCGGGTTCTGGTACCCGTGTCGGTTCTACCGCCATTCTCAAAGCCCTGGGTATTAATGAAGGCGACTTCAAAGCCCAAAGCCTTAACTACACCGCCACCACCGAAGCCCTGGCCAACGGCCAGATCGACGCCGGTGTCATCATCGGCAGCGCCGGTGTGGGCGCCATCACCGAGCTGGCCCTGACCCGCGATATCCGCGTGCTGTCTTTCAGCAAGGACGATCTGGACAAGATCCACGCTGCCCTGCCTGCCTACGCCGGCATGGAAATCGCTGCCGACACCTACAACAAGGTACCGGCCTTTACCGCCCCTGCCGTGTGGAACGTGCTGGTGGTGAAGAAAGACATGGATCCCAAGCTGGCCAGCGAGATGGTAAAAACCGCTTTTGGCAACATGGACAAGATCAAGAACGTCATCGCCGACGCCAAAAACACCACTGTTGAGAACATGGATCGTTTGCAAGGCGTGCCTTTGCACCCCAGCAGCCAAGCCTACATGAATGAAATGAAAGGCAAGTAAGCTCCATGCAACAACATGATGTAGCTAAAGAACCCGTCAAGCTTGGCGGGTTCGACTATTTGATTGGGGCCATTGCTGTGGCCCTTACCTTTTTCCAGATATGGCATGGCCTGGCAGCGGAATTGTCCGCCCCGGTGTTCCTGCCTATCCACCTGAGCTGGGTGCTGGTGCTGGTGTTTATGGTTAAACCCAGCTTCCGCCGCTCCGCCCCCCAACCCCTTTATCTGTTCGGCCGCTTCCTGGACCTGGTATTTGCCCTGTTCAGTGTCTGGGCCGGCTTTCGCCTGTCGCAGTTCGACTACGACGACCTGACCTTCCTGCTGGACGGCCTGGGAGACGTGGATCTGTACACAGGCACGCTGCTGATCGTGCTGTTGCTGGAAGCCACTCGCCGTACCGTCGGCTGGGTGATGAGCGGCATTGCCATTCTGTTTCTGGTTTACGCCATGTGGGGCAACGTGCTACCAGACAGCTTTGCTTCCAAGGGCTTTGACCTGCAGGAGATCATCCGCTTCCACATCTTCTCCACCAACGGTGTCTTCGGTGCGCCTCTGGCCATCTCGGCCGGCGTGGTGTTCGTGTTCGTGCTGTTCGGTGCCCTGCTGCAGGTAACAGGCGCAGGCCAGTTCTTTATCGACTGCGCCTTCGCCGTTGCCGGCCGCTATCGCGGTGGCCCGGCCAAAGCCTCGGTACTGGCCTCGGCGGCCCTTGGTTCCATCTCAGGCTCAGCCATCGCCAACACCGTGACCACCGGTGCCCTGACTATCCCCATGATGAAAAAGCTCGGCTACAAGCCCGAGCAAGCCGCCGGCATCGAAGCGGCCGCCTCCACCGGTGGCCAGATCATGCCGCCGGTCATGGGGGCTGGCGCCTTCGTCATGGCCCAGTTCACCGGTCTGCCTTACTCCGAGATCCTGCTGGTGTCCATAGCGCCGGCCATCCTCTACTTCTTCTGCACCCTGCTGTACGTGCACCTGATGGCCTGCAAACTGGGCCTCAAGGGTATGGACAACGTGGAAAAAGTGGCCGTGGTGATCAAGCAAGGCTGGCATTACCTGCTGCCGCTGGTGATGATCACCGTGCTGCTGTTGATGGCCTATTCACCGGTGCTGGTGGGCTTGGCGGGCTGTTTGGCCATAGTGGTCGCCGCCTTTAGCCGCCGTAAAACCTGGGTCAAGTTCTCTGCCCTGCTCGAAGGCCTGCGTGACGGCGCCCTGATGATATTGCCCATCAGTGCCGCCTGTGCCACCGCCGGTATCGTGGTGGGTGTAGTAGGCCAGACCGGGATCGGCCTGCAATTTACCCAGATGCTGCTGGCCCTGTCCGGCGGTTACCTGTGGGGCGCCTTTATCCTGATCGCCCTGGCCGCCGTGGTACTGGGTATGGGTCTGCCGGTCACTGCCGCCTACATCGTGCTGTCGGTGATGGCGGTACCGGCCCTGAACGAATTCGGCCTGCCGGTCCTGACCGCGCACCTGATCGTGTTCTGGCTGTCCCAGACCTCCAACGTCACCCCGCCCATCGCCCTGGCTGCCTTTGCCGGTGCCGGTATTGCCGGCGCGTCGCCGATGAAATCGGCGGTACAGGCCTTCAAACTGGCCTTTGGCTTCTTCATCATCCCGCTGATGATGGCCTACTCCGGCCTGCTGTGGCGTGAAGACGAAACTGCCTTCCAGTTTGCGGTCGCCATCATGGCCACCATCGGCCTTATCGTCGCCTTTGCCTGTGGTGTGGAAGGCCGTATGGTCAACCGCCTCAAGCCCTGGACCCGGATCCTGTTGATCGTCATCGCCGTGCTGATGCTGATCGAGAACCCGGTGCTGCGCTTGAGCGCCCTGGCCGTACTGGCCCTGGTTGCCCTGTGGGACTGGAAAAAAGGCGAACCGGACAGGGTTTAATGCCCTTCCCTGCCGGGCCCTGCCCGGCAGTTCTCCCCCATCAAAAAAGCCGGGCTTATGCCCGGCTTTTTCATAGCGCTTCGGTGCGGTAGTGCCAGCCGTCACCGGCGGGCTCGAAATGCAGCCGGTGGCTTATCCCTCCTGGGCTATCCTCCCCGTGGTGGCTGACCAGCAGCAGCTGGGTGCGGCCCTTGGCCATCAACAGGCTTAGAAAGCGGCTAAGGCGCTGGCGCCGGGCGCTATCCACCCCTTGGTAGGGTTCGTCCAGTATTAACAGCCTGGGGTGCTTGACCATGGCCCTGGCGATAAGCAGCAAGCGCTGTTCCCCGTAGGAAAGACCTAAAAAAGCGCTGTCTTCATCCAGCCCCAACAGGGCCAGCCACTGGCGGGCCAGCGCCAGGCGCCGCTCCCCCGGTGCCTGGTAAAGGCCGATGGAGTCGAAAAAACCCGACAGCACCACGTCCAGCGCGGTGCAGTTGACCCGGTAGGCGCCATGGAGGGCCGGTGACACCAAACCCTGCTGGGCACGGATATCCCACAATGTCTCGCCGCTGCCCCGACGCCGGCCAAAAAGCCAGACCTGGTTGCTAAAACCCTGAGGATTTTCCCCGGTGATAATCGACAGCAACGTCGACTTGCCGGCGCCGTTGGGGCCGATAATTTGCCAGTGCTGGCCCCGTTGCAGCTGCCAGTTGAGGCCGGTCAGCACCGCCTTGTCCCCAAAGCGTACCCAGAGGTCATTAAGGACCACCAGAGGGCCTGCCGGTTCTGCTTTGGGAGCGTCCAGCGGTGGTGGCAGCTCTCCCTGGGCAAAGACTTCCGGTTGTGGCCCTGGCTGCCAACACAGGCTGTCCATATGGCCTTGCTGGCAAGGCAACGGCCAGTCCTCCTGGCGGCTGCTGACCAGCACCAGCGCCAGGCCGGCGGCCAACAAAGGTTGTAAATGGCCGGTCAAGGCCTGGCGGGCCTTGGTGTCCAGGCCGGCGTAAGGCTCGTCCAGCAGTAACAGCGCCGGCTTTTGCAACAAGGCCCTGGCCAGCAGCAGCTTGCGCCCTTCACCGCTGGAAAGGGCCGTAAAGGGACTGTCCAGCACCGCCCCCAACCCCAGCATCTGCGCCATGGCGCGGGCCTCTGGCTCAGAGGCAACCTGGCACAACAGCCCCAGGGCGCTGGCCACCAGCTCTTCCCCTGCAAAGGCCCAGTCGGTATTGGCGTCCTTAAAGGCCTGGTCCCAAAGGGCCAGCTGGCCGTCCATGGACACCAAGGCAGTGCTTGCCGGTAACTGGCATTGGCCCTGGCTGCAAGGCAGCTGGCCGGCAAGGGCCCTTAGCAGCAGGCTCTTGCCGCTGCCGTTGCCGCCGCCTACCCAGAGGCACTGCCCCGGCGCCAGGGACAACTGAGGCACCACCAGGTGCTTGTCGTTTGCCAGGGGAAAGTGGGCTTGGGCCAGGTTCAGCATGGGCGCTCCTTGGATGAAAAAAGGCGCCCTTGGGCGCCATGTTGTTGTGTCACAGCCTTGGCGGCAGGTCAAACCCGCTCCAGCAGCAGGGCTATGCCCTGGCCTACCCCGATACACATGGTGCAAAGGGCGTAACGGCCCTGGCTGCGGTGCAGCTGCTGGGTTGCGGTCAGCACCAGGCGCGCCCCGCTCATGCCCAGGGGATGGCCAAGGGCAATGGCACCGCCGTTGGGGTTGACCCTGGGATCGTCGTCCTTGAGGCCAAGCTCGCGCAGCACCGCCAGGCCCTGGGCGGCGAAGGCTTCGTTAAGTTCAATCACATCGATGTCGGCCAGGCTGATGCCGGTCTGGGCCAGCAGTTTGCGCACTGCCGGCACCGGCCCTATGCCCATCACCCTGGGGGCCACACCGGCGCTGGCCATGGCCACTACCCTGGCCCTTGGCACCAGGCCATGGGCCTCGGCGGCGGCCTTGGAGGCAAGAATAAGGGCGCAGGCGCCGTCGTTGACCCCAGAGGCGTTACCGGCGGTAACGGTGCCGCTGCCGTCGGCCTTGAAGGGGGCCTTGAGCTTGGCCAGCATCTCCAGGCTGGTTTCGGGCCTGGGGTGCTCGTCCTGGCTGACAAGGGCCGTTTTACCCCGGCCAAGGGCCACTGTGACCGGCACGATTTCGGCGGCAAAGACGCCCGCTTCTTGGGCGCGGGCGGCCTTTTGCTGGGAGGCCAGGGCGAAGGCGTCCTGGTCGGCGCGGTTTATCCCGTAGTCGTCGGCCACGTTTTCCGCCGTCTCCGGCATGGCATCTACCCCATATTGGCTGGCCATCAGGGGGTTGATAAAGCGCCAGCCGATGGTGGTGTCATAGAGGCCATTGGCCTCGCGGCTAAAAGCCTTCTCCGCCTTACCCATCACGAAGGGGGCGCGGGACATGGACTCCACACCGCCGGCCAGCACCAGCTGCTGCTCACCGCTCTTGATGGCGCGGGCAGCCATGCCGATGGCGTCCATGCCCGAGCCGCACAGGCGGTTGACTGTGGTACCGGGCACCGACTGGGGCAGACCGGCCAGCAGGCTCGACATGCGGGCCACGTTGCGGTTGTCTTCCCCGGCCTGGTTGGCACAGCCGAAGATGACGTCGTCGATGGCGTCAAGGCGCAGACCGGGGTTGCGCTCGGCCAGGGCTTTGAGCACCAGGGCGCCCAGATCGTCGGGACGTACCGGTGCCAGGGCACCGCCGAAGCGGCCTATGGGCGTGCGAATGCCGTCACAGATATATGCATCAGTCATAAAAGGTCCTACCGGGAATAGGCAGGCCGCCTTGGCGGCCTGGGTTGGGGATCAGGCTTTGGGTTGCTTGAGGGACTGCCAGTAGCGATAGGCGGCAAAGCCCAAGGACAGCACCGTCAGCAGGATGAAGAACCAATCGATGGGGTTGCGCACGAAGATGGCCAGCTCGCCCTTGCCGATCAGCAAGGTGCGGCGCAGGTTGTCTTCGAACATGGGCCCCAGGATAAAACCGATAAGGAAGGGCGCAGCCGCCACCCCGGTGCGGTTGAACACAAAACCCAGCAGGCCAAACACCAGCATGACGGTGATATCGAAACTGTTGTTGTTGACCGCGTAGGCGCCGTAGATGCAGAACATCAGCACTATGGGGAACAGCACCGCCTTGGGAATATCCGCGATCAAGGAGAAGTAGCGGATGGCTACCTTGCCGGTGGCAAAGAGCACCACGGAACTCAGCATGATGCCGCAGAACAAGGCATAGATGAGGTTGATGTTGTCCTGGAACATCAGCGGGCCCGGGGTCAGGCCGTGCAGCATGAAGGCGCCGAGGATGATAGCGGTGATCACGTCGCCGGGAATACCCAGGGACAAGAGCGGGATCAAGGTGGCGCCGGCAACGGCATTGTTGCCTGCTTCGGCCGCCGCAACCCCTTCCACTTCCCCTTTACCGAAGTTGTCCTTGTTGCGGGAAGTGCGGCGGGCCTCGGAGTAGGAAATAAACGAGGCGGCGGTGGCACCGGTGCCGGGGATGGCGCCGATGATGACACCGATCACCGAGCCGCGCACGATGGACTTCATGGAGCCTTTAAGCTCGGTCCAGGTCACCGCCGCACCTTTGGCGGCAGACTGGATATGGGGCTTGGCCTTGGTCAGGTAGAAATCCAGGATCTCAGGGATGGCAAAGAGGCCAATGAGCAGCGGCACGAAGTTGACCTTGTCCATCAGGTCGAAGTTGTCGAAGGTCAGGCGCTGAGTGCCGTAGACCGCATCAAGGCCTATGGTGGAGATGATGATCCCAAGGGCGGCGGCGATCAGGCCTTTGAGTACCGAGTTGCCGGACACGGAGATGATGATGGTCAGGCTAAAGCAGATCAGCCAGAAGTACTCCGGCGGCCCGAAGTTCAGGGCTATTTTGGCCAGGTAACCGGCCAGGAAGATCAGCGACAGGTTGGAGATAAAGTCGGCGATGCAGGAGGCATAAAGGGCCATCTGCAGGGCTTTTTTGGCTTGGCCTTGCTGGGCCAGGGGGTAACCGTCCAGCAGGGTACAGGCCGACGCCGGTGAGCCTGGGGTACGGATAAGGATGGCAGTGATGGAACCGCCATACATGCCGCCTTTGTAGATCCCCACCAACAGCAGGATGGCGGTGACCGGCTCCATAGCAAAGGTAAAGGGCAAGGCCAGGGCCACGGCCATGGTGGCGGTCAGGCCGGGAATGGCCCCGATAACGACGCCGATCAGCACCCCGACGGCGATCATCAGCAGGTTGTCTACGCTCAGGAAAAGGCTGAGCACCTCAGTGAAGTTTTCCATCCGATACGTCTCTTATAGGTTTCAGGTCAGGCCCTTGGGCCCGAAGCGTCCGTGCATCGGATCACCACCAGTCACCCTGTGGCAGGGGTACATTGAGGCCGTGGTTAAACACCCAGCACACCGCCAGGGGAAAGACCACCGCCAACACATAAAGCAGGGGATGACGCACCTTGAGGCCGGCAAAGAGCAGCACTGTCGCCGCCGCACCGGTCAGGGGGGCACCCAGGTATTCAAAACCGAAGCCGTACAGGGCCAAGGCCACCAGAATGCAGAGGTACTGGGCTGCCGGTACCCCTTTGAGTAAAGGGTACTGGCCAGCGACGGCTTTGGCGTCTTTGAGCAGGCCGCCCAGCACCAGTCCCAGGCTCAGCACCAGCACTATCCAGCCCATGACGCTGGGCAAAAAGCGCGGCGACAGCAGTGGATGCTGCATATAGCCCGGCTGCTCGATAAAGTCCGGCACCAGCTTGACCAGGAACACCAGGGCCGCCACCAGGAAGATGAGGCCGAGAACCACATCGCCATTAAGGCTCAGGCTACGGCGTTTGCTTTGAGTCATGGATACAGTGTCCATCATGGCTCCCGTCAAAGGGGGGCCAAGCCCCCCTTTTTTCTTAGTTGCGGATCCCGGCTTCCTGGGCAACGTCGGCCCATTTCTGCACGTCTTTGGCAACGAAGGCCTTGAAGTTGTCACCTTTCTCGGTGGCAGGCTCAGCACCCAACTGGGGCAGGAAGTTCAGGAAAGCCTGGTTGGCCATGACCTTGTCCAGGGCCCCCTGCAGTTTGCCGACCGCTTCTTCGGACATCTTCTTGTTGGCAACCAGGCCGAACCAGGCGGAGGTCTGGTAGTTGGCCAGGCCCAGGTCCTTGCCGGCTTCAGCCAGGGTGGGGATACCGGGCAGGAAGGGGGACGGCTTGTCGGTGGTCACCGCCAAGGCCTTGACCTGGCCGGACTTGATCATGGCCATAACGGTGGGCAGGTTCTCGAAGGACACGTCCACGTCACCAGAGATCAGGGCCGGCAGGGCCTCACCACTGCCACGGAAAGGCACGTGCACCATCTTGGTACCGGTCATCTTCTTGAACAGCTCACCGGACATGTGGATGGAGCTGCCAACACCAGAGGAGCTGAACGCCATGCCGTCTTTTTCACGGGCCGCTTTAACGAACTCGGCCACGCTGTTGTAAGGGCTATTGGCCGGCACCACCATCACATTGGGGATGTTGATGACGTTACGGATAAAGCGGAAGTCCTGGACCGGGTCATAGCGCAGGCCAGGGTAGATGGCGGCGCCGATGGAGTGGCCAGGGGAGGCCATCAGGATGCGGTAGTTAGGGTCACGGGCCCGGGTCAGTTGCGCGGTAGCGACGGTAGAGCCGGCACCGGGGCGGTTTTCCACTATCACCGGTTTGCCCAGCTCCGCTTGCAGCAGGTCGGCGACCCGGCGGGACAGGACATCGGTGGTACCACCGGCAGCGTAAGGCACCACCAGGGTAATGTTCTCTTGCGGCCAGTCACCCTTGGCAACGGCAGATGACGTAAAGGACAAGGCAGCAGCAGCGCCAACGGCCCAGAGAGCCCCCATCAGAGTACGTTTTTTCATAGCTTTCACCTTATTTAGTTCGATTATCGAACTTTTGTTCGTAAATGCTGACGATTAGACTCTTGCACGAAAGCCAGGGTCGATCAAGCGCCTTACCACTAAAGGCTAATACGGCTCGCCCTTTTACGAATACGTCAACTGCCGCCAACGGCAACCAGGACGGGCCCTGCGGCCCCAAGGCGGTGTTTTTTGCAGCACTGCTCCGTCCTGATCGCCCTTGACAGCCACCGGAAGGGCCTCTTAGGATTTCCACTAATCGAACATACGTGCGATAGTCGAACAACGAGGCTTACATGGCTGAACATTTGACCCTGAGGGACGCCATCCAACGACATGTCCTGCCCGGCAGTACAGTGGCACTGGAAGGTTTTACCCACCTTATCCCCTACGCAGCGGGCCTGGAGATCATCCGCCAGGGCATCACCGGCCTGACGGTCGTCCGCATGACCCCGGATCTTATCTATGACCAGCTGATCGGCATGGGCTGTGTCGACAAGATGATCTTTTCCTGGGGGGGCAACCCCGGTGTCGGCTCCCTGCACCGCTTTCGCGACGCCTTCGAGCACCAAAGGCCCAAGGCGCTGGTTATCGAAGAGCATGCCCACGCCGCCATGGCCAACGCCTACGTCGCCGGTGCCAGCGGCCTGCCCCTGGCCCTGTTCGACGGCTACCTTGGCACCTCCTACGAGGACATCAACCCCAACATCAAACGCCTGACCTGCCCCTTTACCGGCAAGGCCCTGGCGGCGGTGCCGGCCATCAACCCGGACGTAGCCATCATCCATGCCCAGAAGGCCGACAAGGAAGGCAACGTCTGGCTGAGCGGTATCGTCGGGGTGCAAAAAGAAGCGGTGCTGGCGGCCAAGGTGGCCATTGTCACCGTCGAAGAAGTGGTGGACCGGGTTGATGACAGCCAGGGCGGCACCGTCATTCCCGCCTGGGTCATTGACGCCGTCTGCGTGGTACCCATGGGGGCCTTCCCGTCCTATGCCAGCGGCTATTACCCGCGCAACAACCGCTTTTATATCAAGTGGGACGCCATAGCCCGGGACTACGACAGCTTTAAGGCCTGGATGCAGGACTTTGTCCTGGACACCCAGGATTTTTCCCATTACTTGCGTAAGTTGCAGGAGGCCGATTATGTCTGAGCAAGCCTACAGCGCCTCGGAAATGATGACGGTGGCGGCCGCCCGAATGCTGGCCGAGGATGATGTCTGTTTTGTGGGGATAGGTTTGCCGAGCGCGGCGGCCAATATGGCCAGGCTCAGCCATGCCAAGCAGATCAAGCTTATCTACGAAAGCGGCACCCTGGACACCAAGCCCAATGTCCTGCCCCTGTCCATCGGCGACGGCGAGCTGGCCGACACCGCCATCAGTGTGATCTCGGTGCCCGAGATGTTCCGCTACTGGCTTCAGGGCGGCAAGATCCGCACCGGTTTCCTGGGCGCCGCCCAGATTGACCGCTTCGCCAACATCAACACCACGGTGATCGGCGACTACGCCAAGCCCAAGGTGCGCCTGCCCGGCGCCGGCGGCGCACCGGAGATCGCCTCCCACTGCGGCCGGGTGCTGATCACCTTGAAGCACAACGCCAGGGCCTTTGTGGAAAAGCTCGATTTCATTACATCAGTGGGCTTCTTGGACGGCGGCGACAGCCGAGAGCGCCTGGGCCTGCCCGGCAAGGGTCCGGCCATGGTGATCACCGACCTGGGTATCCTAGAGCCCGATCCAGTCACCAAGGAGCTGACCCTGACCGCCGTTCACCCCGGGGTAAGCGTCGAGCAGGTGGTAGCTGCCACCGGCTGGCCCCTTAAGGTTGCCGCCACCGTAGCCACCACCCAGGCGCCCACCGCCGAGGAGCTGGCCATACTCCGTGACCTTAACGAACGTACCCAGGCCGCCTACGGCTAAGGCAGGGCCGCCGTCATCCGGGCGGCGGCCTCTTCCAGCAGGGGCACAAACTCCGACACCAGCCGCTCAGGGGACACCTTCGACACATGGGAACTGACGTTCAGCGCAAAGCGGATGTTACGGTGCCGGTCATAGACAGGTACCGCCACCGAACGCAGCCCCAATTCCAACTGCTGGTCGTTGATGGCATAGCCCTGGGTCCGCACCTTGTGCACTTCCTGGCGAAGGGCATCGACTGTGGTCAGGGTGTAGGGGGTCAACTGCACGAACTCCACCTGTGCCAGGTATTCTTCCAACCGCTCGTCGCTCATGGCCGCCATCAGCACCCTACCCATGGAGGTGGCAAAAGCGGGCAATTTGGCCCCCACCTGCAGGTTGATGGGCATCAGCCCCCTGACCGGGATCCGCGCTATGTAGACGATGTTGGGGCCGTCCAGCACCGAAGCCGAGCAAGACTCCCCCAGCTTGTGGGTCACTTCTTCCATGTAACGGGTGATAACGCCACCAAAGTCCAGGGTGGACAGGTAGCTGTAGCCCAGATCCAGCACCCTGGCGGTAAGCCGGAACTGCTTGCCGTCACTGCTCACGTAACCGAGTTTTTGCAGCGTCAACATAAAACGCCGGGCCGTGGCCCGGGACAGATCATTCTTCTTGGCCACCTCGGTGAGGGTCATGGCCGGGGTTTGGGCATCGAAGGACTTGATCACCTCCAGACCCCTGGCAAAGGTGGCCAGAAAGTCCTTGTCCGGACCTTCCTGTTTGCTCTGTTCCGTCATGGTATTGTGCATCATCAAACTTGGACATTATGTTCGAATATCGCACATCGCAAGGCGATCGCCAAGTCCAGTACAGGAGTTTTTCATGTCAGCAAAGCCCTATGTCATCGTCACCGGCGGTGCCCGCAACATCGGCCAGGCCATCAGCCTGCGTATGCAGCAAGACGGCTACCAGGTGATAGTCCTGGACGTGGCGGCCCCCGAAGCCCCCTCCCTTACCCACCATTACCAAATTGATTTGAGTGACGGCCAAGCCACCGCCGAACTGGTCAAGGCCCTGGGCCAGGAGTTCGGCATTACCCGCCTGGTCAACAACGTCGGCCTGGTCAAGCCAGCTGGTCTGGACGAGGTCAGCGAAGCCGATTTCCTGTCCCTGATGCACCTCAATACCCTTTGTGCCCTGCACTGCGTGCAGGCCCTGACCCCGGTGATGCGCCAGCAGGGTTTTGGCCGTATCGTCAACAACTGCAGCCGGGTGGTGTTGGGTAAAACCGACCGCAGCGCCTATAGCGCCAGCAAAGGCGCCCTGCTGTCCATGGCCCGCACCTGGGCCCTGGAACTGGGGCCTCACGGCATCACCGTCAACAACGTGGCCCCGGGCCCTATCGCCACCTCCGCCTTTTGGGCCAACAACCCACCTGGGTCCCCCAAGGCCCAGAAGATCATCGATAATATTCCCCTTGGCCGCATGGGCCAGCCGGAAGACGTGGCCCAGGCCATGAGTTTTTTCCTGGATGAGCGCTCCGGCTTTATCACCGGCCAAACCCTCTATGTGTGCGGCGGCGTAACCACAGGCCTGGCCCCGGTATGACCAGGCTGCAGGGGGCCATGGCGGCCCTGATGGCCCTGGGCCTGGCCCTGGCGGTGGCGCACCTGGTAAGCCCCCTGCCCCTTTATTGGGCCGGTATGGTGTTCTGGCTGGCCGCCCTGCTTAAGCTGCCATCCCTGCCGCCTTTACTGAAAAGCCAGGTGCTGCTGCTGACCCTGGCCGGCGCCACCCCCCTGGCGGTGCTGCTGGCCCTGGGTAAGGACGCCCAATGGCAGCGGGCCCTGGCCGTTAACCTGCCCCTTATCTGCATCATCTTGGCGGCAGGGCTGCTAAAGCTTATCTGCCTGCCGGCCCCCGGCAAGGAAGGGGCACCCGCCAAGGGCCCCAAGGCCCTGTGGCAGACCCTCTTTGGCGTCCACGCCTTTAGCGCCGCCATCAACATGTCGGCCCTTTACATCGCCGCTGACCGCTTAAGTGCCCAAAGGCCCCTAGACATCAACCAGGCGTCGGTACTGGCCAGGGCCTTCACCTTGAGCATGTACTGGTCGCCACTGATGGCCGGCATGGCCCTGGCGCTCAGCTGGGCTCCAGGGGCAAGCCTTAGCGAGCTGATGCGTTGGGGCCTGGTGCTGGCCTTGTTGTCACTGCTGATAACGGCCCTGCAGATCCGGCTGCAAGGTAAAGGGGACTATCAAGGCTTTGTGGGCTTCCCGGTATCCCTGTCGTCCCTGGCCATACCGGCTTTTTTAACGGTGCTGGTGCTGGGCATCAGCCATTTGGCCCCGACACTCTCGGTACCCTTGCTGGTGGCGGGCTTGGCGCCGCTCTTGACCCTGGGGGTGATGTTTTGGCGCAAGGGAACCCAGGGGGTAAAGGCCCTGGCTCGCCACGGCCGGGAACAGCTGCCCGCTCAGGGCGGTGAGCTTTGCCTGTTCCTGGCCGCCGGCCTCTTTGCGGTGGGGTTGTCCAATGCCTTTGGGGCCCTGGGGCTTGGCCAGCAGCAACTGGTGCTCAACCACTGGCACACCCTTGGGATCCTCGCCGGTATCGTGCTGCTGGCCTATTTGGGGCTACACCCCATCGCCTCCATTGCCATTGCCGGCTCCTGGACCCAGGCCATGGTGGTGGACCCCAACCTGCTGGCCTTCACCTACCTGGCGTCTTGGAGCATCGGGGTTATCGCTAATCCCTTTTCCGGCACCATGCTGGCCATGGTGGCCCGTTACGGGGTGCCTTATCACAATCTGCGCCGCCATAACCTGCCCTTTGTGCTGGTAAGCCTGGTGCTGGCCGGGGTATTGATGGCACTTATCCCGCCGGGCTGACAGACCGGCGGATTTTGCTAGGATGGGGACATGTTCTTCACGGAAGACGGCCATGAACCACTTTGTCGAACTTAGCCTGGCAACCGTTGCCGCCCTGTTACCCATTATCAACCCCTTCAGTACCGCCGCCCTGTTCCTGGGGCTGACCGAGGGGGATCTGCCCAGTTGGCGGCGCCAGCAGGCCAAGATGGGGGTGATCTACATGGTGGCGATACTGGTGGTGTTCCTGCTGGCCGGTACCCTTATCATGAATTTCTTCGGCATTTCCCTGCCGGGAGTCCGCATAGCGGGTGGCATATTGGTGGGCCGTGTGGCTATCGGCATGCTCTATCCCAGAGATGAAGAAGGTAGCGAGGCGGCCCACAAGGAAAACCGCAAACGCAAGGACGTCTCCTTCTTTCCGTTGGCCATGCCCAGCCTGGCCGGCCCCGGCGCCATCGCGGTGACCATCACCCTGGCCACCCTGGCAGACAGCTGGAGCCACTATCTGGCCATCATCATCGGCATACTGGTGATGGGGGTTATCACCTACCTGACGCTGCTGGCGTCGGGGGCCATCACCCGGGTGCTGGGGGTGACCGGCATGCAGGCCCTGACCAAGATCATGGGCTTTCTTATCTTTTGCATCGCCGTGCAATTTATCGTCAATGGCGTTTTGGACCCCAGCCTGTTGGCCCGCCTCAAGGAAGGGTTGGGGCTATAAAAAAGGCGCCCTTGGGCGCCTTTTTCATCATTGCTGGGCGGTGAGGATCACCTGGCCGTTCTCCACCGGTAGGGTTGGTCCCGGCTTGTGGTCCATACGCACCGTTTCGGTCTTTTCACCCAGGCGGTAGGTCACGTCATAGCCCAACAGTTTCTGGGACTTGTCATAGACGGTTTGGCATTGGCGCTCGGTGACCTGGGTCAGATCTTTGTCCTGCATGTCCTTTTGCACCTGGTTTCCGGCATAGCCCCCAGCCGCAGCGCCAGCGACGGTGGCCAACTTCTTACCGCTGCCGCCGCCAACCTGATTGCCCAGCACACCGCCTACCACGGCGCCTATGACCGAGCCTGTGATGCGGTTCTCGTCCTGAACCGGTTTTTTCACCGTTCTGACCACGTCCTGGCACGCCTGCCTGGGGGTACTGATGTTCTGGTTGACCGCCTTGACCTTGATCACATCGGCATAGGTAGGGCCACTGTCGTTCAGTGAGTAAGCGGCAATGGCGCCACCACCGGCTGCCACGGCCACACCCACGGCAACGCCGGCCAGCATGGACTTGTTCATAACACTTCCCTCTTTCGGTTCTAGCGCCCAAAGAGTAGGAAGCCTTGGCCAAGGGCAAGCTGAACAGGCCTGGGGTTGGCCGGGTTGATGACAGGTTTGTTCAGGAAAGGCTTGGCTAAAGCGGCCTCAGCGCCAAATGGTGTCCAACAGCTGCCAGCGGGCAGCCAGGGCTTGAACTTCCAGGTCCGCCGCATCCTGGTCGTAGTAAGGTAAATCCGCCACCAGCCCTTCCAGCCCTGGTGCTGAAAAGCCCGGCAGCAAGGCCTTGAGGAACTGAACATAGGCCAGGGCCCGCACCGGCTGGTAGAACTCGCCGTTGTCCGGATCGGCCAGCTCGGCGGCCAGTACCGCCAGGGCCATCACCGATCCCTGGCGGGCGGCCGCTTCGAAGTAACCTATGGCCTGGCCACGCAGCTGATAGGCCGGGCCCTGTCCGGTGTAGCCGGCCATGTCTGCCTGGTAGCTGACCTCGAAACCGCGCATCAGCTGCGCCAGCAGGTAGCCTTGCTGGGCCGAGCCTTCCTTGAGGCCGACCAGAAAAGGCTTTTCCCGCCAGGCTGCCGGCAGGTTTTTACAATGGGCCAGCCAAAGGGCCATGTCCCCCTGGCCAGGCTCTTCGCCGCCCCGCTGGCTGCAAAATTCGATGCCCTCGGCCAGGCCATACATTTGCGCCCCGTCCACATTGGGCCAGGCCAGGGCGGCCGCCAGGGCATCGCTTGGGTTAAAGTCATGGCGCAAGGTGACGATTTTCTGCCTGAGGCCAGCCATGGGATCGGGGTCAAGCTCAGGGTCGGTCAAAAGGTCTGCGGTCTGTGCATCGTCGTCGACCGGGTCGGCCTGAGCCTCAAAACCGGGGGCGGCGCTGCCCAAAGCGGCCGGCTGCGGGGGCGTCAAGGCCGGACGCTGGCACCACCACAGCAGTACCAGCAATGCCGACAGCAACACGCCTGGCCAAAGGCGCATGGTTCAGCCCAGTCCCAACTGGCTGGCAAAGCCGTCCAGGAAACGCAGCAGCAAGCCGTTCATCTCGGTAAAGTCCTGGGCCAGGAAGGTCTCCGGCGCCATCACATATGGGCCTTGGGGCAAGGGGCCCTGGGCCAGCAACCCTTCCACCAGGCCAGGGTTGAGTTCCAAATGACACTGAAAGCCCCAGGCCTTGTCGGCAAAGCGTACTATCTGGCGGGGACAGCCGGCACTTTGGGCCAGCACTTTGGCCCCTTCGGGCAGGCCGGGCATATCCTGGTGCCAATGGCCGACCAGCAGCTCTTTGGGGAAGCCGGCCAGCAAGGGATCGGGGCCGGTAAGCACTATGGGATAGACACCAATCTCGGGCTCTGGGCTGGCCTGGTGACGGGCCCCAAGGGCGGCGCCAATCAGCTGAGCGCCAAGGCAGACTCCCAGCACCCCCTTGCCTTGGGCAAGGGTATCGCGGATCAGTTGCTGTTCGGCCTGGCTGTCAAAGTAGGGACAATCCTGGGTATCGGGGCTTTGGGGACCTCCCATTACCACCAGCAGCTCTGCCTCACCGGCCTTGGGCAGGGGGTCGTTGTCGTAAAGGGCACTGACCGCCACCGCCAAACCCCGGCTCTGCGCCCATTCCAGTATGGCCCCTGGGCCTTCAAAGGCTTCGTGGACCAGGATCTGGATCTGCACTGACTGTACTCCTTAAAGCAAAAGGCCAGCATAAAGCTGGCCAGGAAACGGATGAAAGCAATTTAAATCACCGCTTTACCGCCATAATGCTGCTGGCGATCCAGCACGTCGTCCATAAAGGGGGTATTGGCACTGACAAAGTCCACCAGGTGGAACAAGTCCGGCAGCAGTTGGTGGAATTGCTGGCGCCCCCTCAACAGGGTAACGGCAATACCTTTTTCCACCACTTCGGCTTTGAGATCGTAACCCAGGGTGTTGAGGCTCAGCAGCCCTTGGCCATCAAAACGTTCAGCCAGCCAGATGGCGCATTGGCCCTTGGGGCTTTTCAGCCAAGCCGGATGCTGCCAATCCCCATAGCGCAACATCAAGGTTACCCAAGGCAGCAGCAGTGCCAGCTGAATAAGGTAGGTGGACAGGCTGCTGGCGTCCCCGAAGTCGTACCAGGGGCGGTCGGGAGCCAGTATGTGGTACTGCCAGGCGGTGAGGCCTTCAAACAGCAGCAACACCAGCAGGGCCACCGCCAGAGATTGCCATAGGCCAGGAGTCAGCAGCGGCAGGCGCCGGGCCTGGCCGTAGAGCCCCAGCCAAAGCACAGCCAGTAGCACAGTGAAGAAAGGGTTGAACGCCATGGACGGCGCCAACAAGGCGGATAATGGGTAGCAGCCCAACAGCAATCCGTAACAGACGAACAGTACGGTTCTCATGATCAAGTCCTTGATGTAGTAGGCACCTTCCTGGCGCCGGTTGGATTTTAACCTTTTACAGCAAGGACTTGCAATGAACCCGAGTTACAGCCTGCAAGGCAAGGTAGCGGTTTGGCGTTAACTTCGGCGGTTATCCTTGCTCTGAGCTAAGAGTAGCTGACTTTCCCGTAAAAACGACTTCGCTAAAGGACCGAAGTACTGTGCGACATCGCCGAATTTTGCCACGAAAGATGCCCTGTCCCCTTCCTCCAACAGGGCGATCACCTGCCCCAGCCGGGCCTGGAAACGCTTGATAAGGTCAAGGTGACCCTTGTTGGACAGGATAATGTCGGCATAGAGCTCGGGGGACTGAGCAAAGAGGCGCCCGACCATGGCCAGCTCCAAACGATAGATGGGAGAACTCATGGCCAGTAGCTGTTCCAGATCGGCTCCTTCTTCCTTGAGGTGCATGCCAAAGGTAAAGCTGGTGAAGTGTCGCAGGGCCTGGATAAAGCCCATGGCCTTGTCGTGCTCTGCAGGGTCCACCGCCACCGCCTTGACCCCCCAAAGCCCCATCTGGGCGATCAGCCAGTCGTTATCCCCTCGCCCCTGGCAGTGGACCACCACTTCCTTGGCAAAACTGGAAACGTCCGGGCCGAACATGGGGTGCAGTCCCAGCACAGGCCCGGGGTGCTTGGCCAGCATGGCCGCCAAAGGCGCGCTCTTGGTGGACGTCAGATCCACCAGGGTGCACTGCTCCGCCAGCGGCGGCAGCGCCTCTATCACTGCCAGGGTCTGGTCTATGGGCACGCTCAGCACCACCAGGCCGGCACCGGCCAGCAAGGCGTCGGCGTCTTGCCAGTCGTCTTTGTCCAGGGCCGCCACCTGGTAGCCTGAGGCCTCGAAGTACTGCACAAAGCGGCTGCCAAGGCGGCCTTTACCCCCCACTACCACCACCTTGCCAAGGTCAGGGCGCAGGCATTTGCTGCCCGCCCCCACTTCCTGTTGGTAGGACTCGCGCATGCAGCGGCGCAGTATGTCTTCAATCAAGTCGGGACTCAGGCCCCGCTGCTCGGCTTCGGCCCGGCGCTTGGCCAGCATGCTCGCTTCCCGGTCCGGGGCATAGATGGGCAGGCCATGCTCACGCTTGACCTCCCCCACTTCCCGGACCAAGGCCAGCCGCTGGTCCAGCAACTCCAGCAGCGCCTGGTCCACTTCGTCGATACGGCTACGAAGGTCGTCCAGCATCAGCAGGCTTCCTCTACGGCCTGCATGCCTTCGAACAGCTCGGCCAGCAGGTTGGCGGTGGTGTCCCAACCCATACAGGCATCGGTGATGGACTGGCCGTAAACCAGACTGTCTCTGGGCCCTGCCGATTGGGCTCCTTCCACCAGATTGGACTCGAGCATCATCCCCATCAGCGCCTTTTGGCCGTTCTGCCGTTGGTGCAATACCTCACGGGCCACCAGCGGCTGGCGGCGATGGTCCTTGCCGGAGTTGGCGTGGGAGCAGTCCACCATGATGGCTTCATTCAGGCCAGATTTTTGCAGGTTTTGTAACGCTTCCTTTACGGACGCGTCGTCGTAATTTGGTTTGGCGCCGCCCCGCAATATCACATGGCCGTCCGGGTTACCTTCGGTCTGCAATACCGCCACCTGACCGCCCTGGTTGATGCCCATAAAACAATGGGGCTGGGAGGCGGCCTGCAAGGCGTTGACCGCCGTTGACAAACTGCCGTCTGTGCCGTTTTTGAAGCCCACCGGCATGGACAGGCCAGAGGCCATCTCCCTGTGGGTCTGGGATTCAGTGGTTCGGGCACCTATGGCAGACCAGGCAAACAGGTCAGCCAGGTATTGGGGGCTGATGGGGTCCAGCGCCTCTGTGGCCACCGGCAGACCCAAGTCCGCCAGCCAGACCAGCAGCTCCCTGGCCAGGCGCAGCCCGGTTTCCAGGTCGAAACTGCCGTCCAGGTGCGGGTCGTTGATCAGGCCCTTCCAGCCTACTGTGGTACGGGGTTTCTCAAAATAAACTCGCATCACGATATAGAGGCGGTCTTGATACTGATCATGGAGGGCCTTAAGGCGGGTTGCGTAGGCTTTGGCAGCCTCCAGATCATGGATGGAGCAAGGGCCACAGACCACCAGCAGCCGGTCGTCACGGCCGTGGATCATGTCGGCAATGGCCTGGCGGGCATCGGCGATACGGGCCAGGGAGGCTGAGGATACGGGGATCTGGGCTTTCAGTTCGAGGGGACTTACCAGAACCTGTTCGCCACGGATGTGGACGTTGTTCAGGGCATCTTTTTGCATTTTCACACCTTGCTTAAAGTTTTGTTTACACAAAGAGGCAAGGCTTGATATTGCGCCTGTATTGACTTTAAACCAAACCTGCCTACGCAACACCTGCACCCTACCATTGCGCCCCTCGGGTTGCCTAGCCCCAAGCCCCGCTTTTTGTGCTTTTGGCGGCTTTTTGTCCAGAAAGACGATCAGGCAAAAGCTGCTCAAGCAGCCATACATTTGCTCATTTTTAAATCAAGTGTTGACAGCAAAGGCTTTTGTTATCTAGTTGTAACGAGTCCGATCTAAGGGAGGACCGGACCTCGATACCTATAACGAACAAGGAACTTGTCCATGAATAAACTTGCACTAGCAGTGTTAAGTACGGCCGCCTTTGCGCCTTTGGCCATGGCCGCCAACATTGTCGACATCAAACCCGGCAGTCCTCGTGCCGAAGCCCTCAAACCCGACCAGGATCTGGTCAAGATGTTGGGACTGCCCCAGACCCAGGAGCTGCGTAAAAAGGTCATCAAGCGCGGCGGCATCGTCAAAACCCGTATCAAACAGCGCTTCATGGGCGTGGAAGTCTTCGGCCTGTCCATGGCTGCCGACATGGATACCATGGGGATCTACCACAACCTGACCGGTCAATATGTGGAAGGCCTGGAAGGGGATTTGGCCGACGTGAAACCGGCCTTCAACGAGAAGGCGGCTCAGGCCAAGGCGGTGGCCTATCACGGCCTGGCAACGCCGGAGCGCGGCAAAACCAGCCTCTTTATCTGGCTGGACGAGGAACAAAAAGCCCATCTGGTGTACCTGGTAGACCAGTTTGTTGGCGGTGATGAGCCGCGCCGCCCCATGACCATCATCGATGCCCACAGCGGCGAGGTGCTCAAAAGCTGGGATCAGTTGGCCTTCCAAGACGCCACAGGTCCTGGTGGTAACCAAAAGACCGGCCAGTATTTTTACGGCACCGATTTTGGCTACCTGGACGTGGACAGCAACTGTCGCATGGACAACACCAATGTCACCACGGTGAACATGAACAACAGCACCTCCGGCGGTTCTGTGTTCCAGTTCACCTGTCCTGAGAACACCTACAAGTCGGTCAACGGTGCCTATGCCCCCCTGAACGATGCCCACTACTTCGGTGGTGTCATCTTCAACATGTATTCCGACTGGCTGCAAACCGCCCCCCTGACCTTCAAGCTGACCATGAGGGTCCACTACGGCAACAGCTACGAGAATGCCTTCTGGGACGGCTCCGCCATGACCTTCGGTGACGGCGGCTCCACCTTCTATCCCCTGGTAAGCCTGGACGTATCTGCCCACGAGGTGTCCCACGGCTTTACCGAACAAAACTCCGGCCTTATCTATTCCGGCCAGAGCGGCGGTATCAACGAGGCCTTCTCGGACATGGCCGGTGAAGCGGCCGAGTTTTACATGAAGGGCAGCAACGACTGGATGGTGGGCGCCGAGATCTTCAAAGGCTCGGGGGCCCTGCGCTACATGGACCAACCCAGCCGGGACGGCAGCTCCATCGACAATGCCTCCGACTACTACAGCGGTATGGATGTGCACTATAGCTCCGGCGTCTATAACCGCGCCTTCTACCTCATCGCCAACAGCAGCGGTTGGGACACCCGCAAGGCGTTCGAACTCTTTGCCCTGGCCAACCAGGTGTATTGGAATGCCAGCTCCGACTATGACGACGCCGCCTGCGGCGTGGTTCAGGCCGCCACCGACCTTGGCTTCAGCGTGGCCGACGTCCAAACCGCCTTTACCACTGTTGGGGTCGATTCTTCCTGCGGCAGCACCCCACCTCCAGAGGGCGGTGAGCTGACCAACGGCGTACCTGAAACCGGTATCAGCGGTGCCAGTGGCTCAGAACAGTTCTGGACCCTGGACGTACCGGCCGGCGCCAGCAACCTGGTGTTCAACACCAGTGGTGGCAGCGGTGATGCGGATCTGTACGTGCGCTTTGGCAGCGCGCCCACCTCCAGCAGCTACGACTGCCGTCCCTATAAGAGCGGCAACAGCGAAAGCTGCAGCTTCAGTGCGCCCCAGAGCGGTACCTACCATGTGATGCTGCGTGGCTATAGCGCCTATTCAGGGCTGACCCTGACCGGTAGCTATGACGCCGACAGCACTACCCCAGGTAGCTACGAGAACGGCACCGACACCAATATCCCCGATAACAACACCACCGGTATCCAAAGCGTGATTGCCGTGGACCGCAGCGGCGACAGCGGCACCGTCTCCGTGCAGGTGGATATAGTGCACAGCTACCGTGGCGATCTGCAGATCGATCTGCTGGCGCCCAACGGCCAGAGTTTTCGCCTCAAGAGCATCGGCTCTGACAGCGCCGACGATGTCCACGAAACCTACAGCGTCAACGCCAGCGGTATCGACAGCAGCGGCACCTGGACCCTCCAGGTATCCGACCGCTACAGCCAGGACACCGGTTACCTGGACTACTGGTCGCTGAGCTTCAATTAACACCCGCAAACAAAAGGCCGGACAATTGTCCGGCCTTTTTTATGGGCTCTTGCTTATTGGGACCTTGGTGCCAACAGCAGGTACAGGGCAGGCAGCAGTAGCAGGGTCAGCACCGTTGCCGACACCAGCCCCCCTACCACCACGGTGGCCAGGGGCTTTTGGATCTCCGCCCCCACCCCGGTGGCCAGCAGCATGGGAATAAGGCCAAGGGCCGAGGTCAGGGCCGTCATCAACACCGGCCTGAGCCTCGACAAGGCCCCGGCCTGGACCGCCTCGGCGGTGGCCATGCCCCCCGCCAGCCGCTGATTGATGGCATCCACCAGCACCACGCCGTTCAGTACCGCCACCCCAAAGAGGGTAATAAAGCCGACACTGCCCGGTACCGACAGGTATTGACCCGACAGATACAAAGACCAGATCCCCCCCACCAGGGCCAGGGGCACCGCCGACATCACCAGGGCCGCCTGGGCCATAGAGCCGAAGGTCCAGTACAGCAACAGGGCAATCAGCCCCAACGACAGGGGCACCACCAGCATCAGCCGGGCCTGGGCCCTGGCCTGGTTTTCAAACTGGCCGCCAATCTTGAGGTAGTAGCCGGGGGGCAGGGCCAGTTCGGCCGCCGCTTTGGCGTTGATATCGGCCGCCACCGACCCCATGTCGCGCCCGGCCACGTTGGCCTGCACCACCAGCCGGCGCTGCACGTCGTCCCGGCGAATTTGAATGGGGGCCTGCTCCAGGCTCAGCTCGGCAATATCACGCAGTTGCACCCTATAGCCCTGGGGGCTGGTCAGCCACAGGGCGTTCAGCCGGGCCATGTCCTTACGGTGAGCAGCGGCCAGGCGCAGCTGCACGTCGTAGCGCTCGTTACCGTCCACCACCTGGCCTACCTGCCGGCCACCTATGCCGTCCGACACCAGCGCCATCAGATCCGCCACCGTCATGCCAAGCTGCGACAAGCGCTCCCGCTTGGGTCTGACCACCAGTTGCGCCTCCCCACCCAACTGCTCCAGGGCCACGTCCCGGGTGCCAGGCACGGCCTTGACCAGGGCTTCAAGGTCGGCGCCTTTAAGGGCCAGCACCTCAAGGTCCGGGCCGAACAGCTTGATGGCCAGTTGGGCCCGGACGCCGGACAGCAGCTCGTCCACCCGGGTGGCGATGGGCTGGGAGAAGGTCAGCAGCAATCCCGGGTGGCGGGAAAGGGCCGCCTCCATCTTGGCCTGGAGCGCCGGTCTGGTGTCGGCACTTTGCCATTGGTCGAGGGGTTTTAGGCCAAGGTAGATCTCGATATTGGACACCGGCTCCGGATCGCCCCCCAGCTCCGGGCGCCCCACCCGCGACAGGGCATAGTCCACCTCGGGAAAGGCCAGCAGCTGCTGCTCTAGCTTGCCGGCCACCGCCAGCGCCGTATCCAGGCTTGCCGACGGCGCCAGGGTCACCCTGATGTTCAAGGTGCCCTCCTCCAGCTCCGGTACGAACTCGGTGCCCAGGCGAGGCAGCAGCATCAGGGTACCGGCCACCAGCAACAGCGCCCCCAGCACCAAGCTCTTGGGCCTTGCCATACAAAAAGACAAGACCCTGCCATAGCCTGCCTCAAGGGCCTGTAAGGGCCGGTTGGCACGGGGCCTGACCCCCTTGGCAAAGAGCAATACCGCCAGGGCCGGCACCAATGTCATGGCCAGCAACACCGCCGTGGCCAGCGCCAGCATCATCGACAGGGCCATGGGGATAAAGAGCTTGCCTTCCACCCCCTGCAGGGCAAAGAGCGGGGTAAACACCAGTAGCACGATAAGGGCGGCAAAGAAGCTGGGCCTTGCCACCTGGCGGCAGGCTAGCCCCACCACCTTTCGGGCCTGTGGCCTTTGCTGGCCGGCAAACTCCCGGAAAATCCCCTCCACCATCACCACGGCCCCGTCCACCAGCATGCCGATGGCGATGGCCAGCCCCCCAAGGGACATCAGGTTGGCCGAGATCCCCAGAAAGGACATCCAGGTCAGGCTCATCAGCAGCGCCAGGGGTATGGTGACCAGCACCAAAAAGGTGGCCCGCAGGTTAACAAGAAAGAGCGCCAGCACCACCAGGATAAAGACAAAGGCCTGGGCCAGGGCCTGGGTAACGGTGGCCACGGCCTTGGCGACCAAGTCGGACTGGTCGTAGACCGGCTCCAGGGTAACACCGGCCGGCAGGGCCGCCGCAATGGCCGGCAACCGCTCCTGGATACCGGCTATGGTGGCCTGGGTATTGGCCCCCATGCGTTTAAGGACGATGCCGGAGACCACCTCCCCCAGGGACACCACCTGCCCTTGCTGGCGCCGGGTCATGGACACCGCTCCCTGGCGCACCTCGCCGCCAAAGCCCACTTCAGCCAGATCACGTACCCGGATGATGCGCCCTTGGCGGGCCTGCACCACGGTGTCGGCAATGTCGTCCAGGCCCTGCTGGCCCGGTCGGTACCAACCGGCGCCCCGCACCACCAGCTGCTCCTGGCCCCGGTCCAGGTACCAGCCGCCGGCGTTCTGGTTGCCCTTTTCGATGGCATCGGCCAATTGCTCGAAACTGATGCCAAAGGCCAGCAGCCGGTCCGGGTCGACCTGCACCTGGAACTGGCGCACCTGGCCGCCAAAGGACAATACGTCGGTGACCCCGTCCACCGGCATCAGCATCAGCTTGACCAGGTAATCGTTGAGGCTGCGAAGGCTCATGGCGTCCAGGCCGCTGTCTGGGCTTGCCCTAAGCAGATACTGGAACACTTGCCCAAGGCCCGAGGTATTGGGCCCAAGGCTGGGTTGGCCGACCCCCTCCGGAATAAGGGCCTGGGCTGCCTGCAACCTTTCCAGCACCAGTTGCCGGGCAAAATAGATGTCCACCCCCTCCTTGAACACCACTGTCACCACCGACAGCCCAGTCTTGGACACGGAGCGCACCTCCTCGACGTCGGGCAAGGCATAAAGCACCGACTCCACCGGATAGGTAATGAGCTTTTCCACGTCCTCGGCCGCCAGACCCTTGGCCTCGGTGTTGAGGGTGACCTGGACATTGGTCACGTCGGGGAAGGCGTCCAAGTCCAGGGCCGGCAGGCGCCATAGGCCAAGGGCCGTTGCCAGCAGCACCAGCAGCAGCACCAGCCAGGGATGGCGGATACTGGCATCAATCAAACGATTCAGCATGGCGCCTCCTAGTGGCCGTGGGGGTCAAAGCCGGCCTTGGCCAGCTCTGCCGCCAGGAAAAAGGCGCCCTGGCTGACCACCTGGCTGCCAGGGGCCAGCCCCTCGACCACAAAGCCCCCCAGGACCGCCTGGCCCCTTTGCACCTCTTGGGGTACAAAGCGCCCGTCCCGGGCCACAAACACCTGCCAGTCGCCGTCCGGCGAGCGCACCAGGGCCTCTTCCCCCAACACCAGCCCCTGGCGGCCCAGGGGCTGGGCCAGCTCCACAGTGGCGAACTGGCCGGCGTGCCATTGGTGGTCCGCATTGGCCAGGCTCAGGCGCAGGCTGCGGGTGCGGGTGTCGGTTTGCAGTTGATGGGCCAGAGCCTCGATCTTGGCCGCTCGCCGCTCCCCGGCCACCTCGACCCAGGCGCTGTCACCAGGGGCCAGGCTAAGGCGGGTGTCGGCGGGCAGGCTGGCCTGTACCCAGAGCCTGGACTCGTCCGCCACCGTCAATAGCGCAGTGCCGGCTATGATGCGCTGGCCCACCACAAACTCATCGCTCATCACCAGGCCCGCCAAGGGGGAGTGCAGCTGGTACTGGCCCAAGGCAAAGGCCTGGTGGGATTCCACCGCCGCCAATTGTGCCTCGGCCACACCGGCGGCCAGTACCGCCGCCCTGGCATCCTGGTAGCGGGTGCGAAGCAAGTCCCGCTCGCTGTCCGACAAGGTGCCTTTGAGACCTTTGGCCCTTTGCCAGTCCAGCCAGGCCAGGCGCAGGGCCGTTTGCCGCTCGGCCAGGCCTTCACTGTAGAGGGTGACCAGGGCCTGCCCTGGGCTGACCTTGTCCCCAAGGCTTGCCTGGCGGCTAAGGACGGTGGCGTCCAGCCTGGGCGCGATAATGGCCTGGCTGTCAAAAGGGGTGTGCAGTTCGGCCGCCAGGCGCAGGGGCTGGTAAAGGGGGCCGGGTGCCAGGGTAGTGACGCTGATGCCGGCAAGGCGCTGCTGTTGACCGTCCAGCACCAGGCCTTCGGCAGGTTCGGCCTGCGCATAGGCCGCGCCCAGGGCCAAAAGCCCCAGGAGATAAAGCTGTTTCATGGATTACCTCGTTATCGAATAAAGACCAATGCCGCTCTGCGGCGCCGGGCGTTAAGCGATAGGAGGCCTTAAGGGGTGGCTGGGTGGCGCCAGGCGCGCCACAAAGTCCGGTGCCCTGTGCAGGGACGCACCGGGCTCGAAGGCCAAGAGGCTATGGGAAAGGGGGGCTGCCGTCATGTGGCCGGCATGGCAATGGCTATGGGCACATTCCTGATGGGCTTTTTGGTCCAGGTCCTGCGTGCTCAGATGGCTGCTGGCCTGATGATCGCTGTGGTTGTCGGCCAGGTGCGCGCCAAGGCTTATCCCCTGAAGGACAAGGCAAAGGCTCAAGGCGAGGGTGAACAACAAAGCGCGCATAAAGGTCCGGGTCATGACGTTCCTTCTAGGCTACTGGATATCGGCGCCCAGTCAAAGCCCCGGGCTTGGCAATGACGCCTTGGCCGCGCCACAATAACCGTAACCAAAGGAGATCTTGATGTTGCTGTCCAGCCTCTTGTTTGCCGCCCAGTTGGCCCAGCCCTTTCCCAGCCCCTATAGCGCCCAGGCAACCCGTCTTTGCGAATTGGCGGTCAGGGGCCGCCTGGGTATGGTGCGCACCGACCATCTTCAGGTGCAGCATCAGAACCAATTGGTGGTGGTAAGCGGCACCGCTCTCAAACCCAGAGACCCCATCACCTTTGTCTGCGAATTTACCCTGGACGAGCAGGACCAGTTGCACCTGACCAAGCTGGAGTTATTGGCCTTGAGCACGGCGCCCGCAGGCAACACACAATTGTAACAATATGACTGAGCAGCGCTTGACCAACCTCAAGATATAGCGCAAAAACATACAATTAAGCCATTGATTAAAAAGGAAATTAAACCGAGCCCCCTGTGTCACACCCGTTTTATGACCTGTAGCATTTTGTATGGTGGCATTGCAGGCAAGATGTGAAGTGTTTGTTATTCCGAGGCCCGTGAGGCACCCAATACAACGATATTGTCTCGGAAGGACACATGAAAAAAACACCTATCTACCTTGCCCTGGCTACCGCCTGCGTAGCCCTTGGTGCAACCGGTGCACAACTGCACCAACTGACCCTACCAAGCCAGGCCATCAGCCAGCTTAAGAGCCGCCAACAGGCGGATAACCTAAAGCAGAACAAAGGCCTGAACATTGCCCTTACCCCCAGCCGCAAGTTCAGCCCCGAAGCGGGCCTGACCGGCAGCCACCGCTACATTATTCGCTTGAAAGACAAACCGCTCAGCCAATATGGCGGTGAGTTACAAGGCTATGGCTCAGCCCTGGTGTCGAGCCGCAGCGGTGAGCAAAAGCTTGATCTCAAAGGTACGGCCGCCAGCCGTTACAAGGCGTTGTTGGAGCAAAAGCAAAGCCACTTTATCAGCAGCGCCAGCAAACTGGGGGTTAGCGTCAGCCCCCAGGCCCAGTTCCAACTGGCCATCAACGGCATGGTCGCCCAGTTAAGCCAAGCGCAAGCACAGCGCCTGGCAGAACTGCCGGAAGTGGCCCATATCGAGCGGGTGCAAATGCGCCAGCTGCTGTCTGACACCGGTGCCAAGCACATAGGAGCAGGCGACGTTTGGGCAGGCAATACCGCCAGTGGCGTTGGCTACCTGGGTGACGGCATGGTGGTGGGAATCATCGACACCGGCGTAAACTCCGATCACCCCAGCTTTGCCGACACCGGCGCTGACGGGGTCAAGATAGCCAACCCCCTCGGCAGCGGCCATTACCTCCATGACTGTACCAAGGCCGGTTTTGAAGACCGCTGTAACGACAAGCTGATCGGTATCTGGTCCACCCCCATCATCACCGATACTTTCCAAGATCCCTACTTCGCCGAAGGCCGCCCGGCCATTGGTGAGGACTATAACGGTCACGGCTCCCACACCGCCTCCACCGCCGTGGGTAACGTGCTGGACGCCGTACCGCTGCAGCTGGCCTCGGTGGGTAACGGTGACGGTGTCGACACCGGCTTTACCTTCGAACGCCTCTCCGGCATGGCCCCCCATGCCAACCTCATCACTTACCAGGTCTGCTACCCGGGCAACAGCGGCGACCTCTATGCCGGTTGCCCAACCGATGCCCTGGTTGCCGGTATCGAGCAAGCCATTGAAGACGGCGTGGACGTCATCAACTTCTCCATCGGCGGCAGCGAGAAGTTCCCCTGGGAAGACAGCGTCGAGCTGGCCTTCCTGTCGGCCCGCCAGGCCGGCGTATCCGTGGCTGCCGCCGCCGGCAACAGCGGCGGTGACGGCTGGCAGGAATATTACGGTTCGGCCGACCATTCCAGCCCCTGGCTGGCCACGGTGGGTGCTACCACCATTCCCGACGGTATCCTGGTTCACGACCGCTACCTCAAGGATTTGAGTGGTGGCGACACCACGGCACCGGCCAATCTTCAAGGCCTGGGGATCACCGACGCCTTCACCGGCAACATCGTCTATGCAGGCGACTTTGGCGACGCCCTCTGCCTGGCCTCCTTCCCTGCCGGTACCTTCAGCAGCGACCAGATCGTGGTTTGCGACAGGGGCGATAACGCCCGGGTGGAGAAAGCCGACAACATCAAAGCCGGCGGTGCCGGTGGCTTTATTCTGGTGGATGTGAGCCCAGACACCACGCCGGTAAACGACGTCTACTCCCTGCCGGGTATCCATCTGGGGATAAGCGAAGGCGAGCAGCTGAAAACCTGGCTGGCCAGTGGCAGCGGCCACAGCGGCACCATAGAAGCAGCCCTGATAGAGGAAACCTATGATCCGAGCGCTGGCGATCAGTTGGCCTATTTCTCTTCCAGGGGCCCGGCCAATACCCACGGCGATTACCTGATCCCCGACCTGGCCGCCCCCGGTGTTGATATCTATGCCGCCTACGCCGACGAGCACCCATTCAGCGAAAGCCCGGTGTCCAGCGATTGGAGCTATCTGTCAGGCACATCCATGGCCAGCCCCCATGTGGCCGGGGCCATGGCGCTACTTAAACAAGCACACCCGGACTGGAGCGACGCCGAAGTGCTGTCGGCGCTGATGATGACGGCAGAGCAGGTCTGGTGGAAAGGCGAAAAAGCCAATCTCTGGCAAGCCGGCGCCGGGCGCATCAATGTCGCCAAGGCCATCGACACGGGCCTGGTGATGGACGTGCCGGTCGACGATTTCATGGCAGCCAATCCCCATAACGGAGGCGATGTCAAAGCCCTGAACCTGCCAAGCATGGTCAACAGCCAATGCCTGGGCACCTGTTCCTGGCTGCGCACTTTCACCGCCACCCGTGACGGTACCTGGGAACTGGCCACCGACACCGGCGAACTGTCCTACGTGCTGGACGTCCATCCCAAGCAGTTCAGCCTGCAGGCCGGGCAAACCCAGACGGTGATGGTGACCGCCTCCATCCTCGATGCCCAAACCCCTCTTGGCAACTCCGAGTTCTTCCTGGATGGCCAGTTGACGCTGACCCCAAGCGATGCCGCCCTGCCAGCTTTGCACCTGCCGGTGCAAGCCAAGTTCAGCCACGGCCGCCTGCCCGAGGCCATGCAGGTGCCGGTCAACCGCAACAAGGGGCAATTTGGCATCAACCACCTGACCCTGCCCGCCACCGACAGCCTGGACGGCGAGGTAACGGCCCTGGTCAAACCCGCCATCGAAACCCTGACCCTCAAGCAGGACAGCAACTATGAGCTGTGGGACGACATCACCGACGGTACCAGCCTGCGCATTCTGGAAGTGCCGGCCAATACCGCCCGCCTGATCGTCGAAAGCCTGGGTCTGGTTGAATCGAGCATCGAAGAGCCCTATAAGCAAGGTTCATTGACCGTGGTCATCGGCAAGGACATCAACGGTGACGGCCTGCCACAGTTCGACACCGAAGCCATCTGCCTGTCCAACGCCTCGACCATCAACAACTACTGCAATATCAACGAACCCAGCGCCGGTAACTATTGGGTGGTGCTGAACAACTACGCCAACGCCCTGCCCTATGGCGAAACGGCCACCGACAGCTTCAAGGTGGCTACTGCCATCGTCAGCAAAGACGTTGCCACCGATGCCAGCCTGTCGGTGCCGGCCAGTACAGACGGTGTCAACCCGGCTACCGTTACCCTCAACTGGGCCCTGGACGACTTCAGCGAAGGTGATTTCCGTTATGCCATGTTGAGCCTGGGCCATCAGGGCAGCAAGGACAACCTGGGGTTGATCCCGCTCAAAGTGGTGCGTGAGGCGGACGATGTCAGCTTCAAGGTCAGTAAAACCAAGGCCAAGCCTGGCGATGTCATCGACTTCTCAGTCAAGGTCACTCCCAATATCCAGGGCCTGGACAGGCAATTCAGCCTGGGATTGGCGCTGCCGGAGGGGCTGACCCTGCTGCCCGACTCCGTGGCGCTTGGCACCCTTGGCGACCAGGAACTGGTAGTGGATGGCAACAGCATCAGCCTAAGCGGCGTGCAGCCCAACACCGCCGATCTGCTGCCCCGTTACCAGACCAGCACGTCCCTGACCGACGCCCAATGCCGCACGCCCGACATCAACAGCGACACCGACGGCGGCTATAAGGACTTGGCCAGCTACGGCGTGTCACCGTTGCCTTTATGGGACGGCGGCTACACCGCCGAGGCGCCCCTGGATCTGTCCTGGATCTGGTATGACTTGGCCGCCAATGAAGGCGTCAGCCTCTACCACAACCAGGCTTATAGCCGCACCCAGACGGTCACCATCAACCCGGCCGGCTTCATCGACCTCGAAGGCCTGCCCCTGTTCTGGCCCTTCCACTATCCGCTGCCCTTCGACGGTTTCCCCTACAGCGTGATAGCCCCCCTGTGGCGCGGGCTCTTTGCGGTGGACTACAGCCCGTCTTTCGGCGATGCCCTGGCCGGCATCTCGGTGGCAGGCCTAACCCATAGCGACAACAGCAAGACCCTGATCGTCGAGTGGGACAATGTCTACACCCAGACCATAGACGGCTCCACGCCCAACGACAGCTTCGACTTCGAGGCCTTCATCAACCTCGATTACAAGTTTGAGAAAGGGCAGCCGGAGATCATCTTTGCCTACGGTAAGCTGGACGGGCAGCTGGCCGGTGTTGCCGGCTTCCCGGCCAATATCGGCGGCAGTGTCGGTGTCAAAGGCTTCCAGGGTCCTCTTGATGCCTTCGGTCCCATCTACGGCTACCTTGGCACCCAAGTGGCCTACGATGAGAGCCTGAACCAGATCCAGGAGGGTGTGGTGGTCTGTCTCGACTATCGCGGCCCTGAAGAGAGCCAGATGTCCCTAAGCTTCCAAGCCAGGGTCAACGAAAGTGCCATAGGCCAGGATATGGCCCTGACCCTGGAGAACCAGGTCGAAGGGCTGGACGATGACAACAAGACTGCCATGCTGTCCGTTGCCACCAATATCCAAATAGCGCCCATGGCCGATCTCAGCACCGAAGAAAATACCGCCATCGAAGGCATTGAAGTGCTGTATGTGGACAACCTGGGTGGTGACAACAGCATCAGCGTGACCGGCAAGCACATCAGTGCCACTGTCCACGGCCACGGCCCCGGTGCCACCTTTGATCTGGTCCCGGAAGCCAACTTCCATGGGCAAACCCTGGTTACCGTCACGGTGGCAGACCAAGCCGCCCCCAACGACAAGGCCAGCACCAGCTTTATGCTGACCGTTAACAGTGATGGCGTAGACCCTGTGGAGCCGCAACCCACTCCAGACGCCGACAACGGCGGTGGTGGCGGTGCCTTGGGCTTTGGTCTAGCCTTGCTGGCCCTGCTGGGATGGCGACGCCGCGCCTGAACCAGCCTTTAGGCAAAAAGAAAAGGCCGCTCTTGGGCGGCCTTTATTTTTAGTTGCAAGCAAGGGTTGGTGCTCAATACGCCATGGGCTTGGGAACGATCTCCACCCGGGTCAGGCGCAAGGCGCCCAGCTCCTTGTTGGTTTCCACTGCTTTGGCAAGCCAGGCACTCTTGTCGAACGGGTTTATCAACCGGTACGACAGCTCAAGCTCACAGCGATAAGCGGCATCCTGCCACTCACCCAGGTAGTTCTCGGCCGACAAGGTACCGGCGATAACAAAGCGACGCTCGTCAGGCTCCAGCACTGTGGTGGTCCACACCGACAAAGAGCGGGTAAAGGCGTCTTCAATCTTATGGTGGATCTGGGTTTCACACTGCCGGGACGCCAGGTCCCGCCAGTTGATCAACTCATATCCTTCCCTGTTACTGTAATAATGCTCCAGCACTACGGCGACAAAGGCCCCATGGGCCAGGGTCACGGCGGCGGCAACGGTCAAGCGCAAGTCCATATGGCAATCCCTTGATTACGAAGCAGCAAATTCAAACCTGTAACCTAATCTAGGCAAATATAGTTCAAATTCTTTACAGTTGCCCTTCCGCTAATACTGAATCTTGGTTAAACGGTGCCGCTCATCACACTTCTCATCGGTCTTTCACTGAGTAAAATTAAATTCGCAAGCAAGGTAATCGACCCTGTCGAGACCCCTCTTATTCAGGCCGCTTTTCCCACCTCTGCGGCCTTTTTTTTTGCCTCTTCCCAGCACCCTGTTTGGGTCCGAAGCCGCCTTTAGTTTAGACTGGGGTTTTGCTCCCACAGACCCGCTTCATGACTGCCAGCCTGCTTTTTCACGATTTTGAGACATTCGGCACCGATCCTAAAAAGGACAGGCCCTGCCAGTTCGCCGCCATCCGTACCGACGAACAGCTCAACCCCATCGACAGCCCCAAGGTCTGGTTCAGTCAGCCCACAGACGACTACCTGCCCCACCCCATGGCCTGCCTTATCACCGGCATCACCCCCCAGCAGGCCATGGCCAAAGGCGTGGCGGAGCCCGAATTCATTCGCCTTATCCACCAGGAGATGAGTCAGCCCCAGACTTGCAGCCTGGGTTACAACACCCTGAGGTTCGATGACGAGGTCACCCGTTTTACCCTGTATCGCAATTTCTACGACCCCTATGAGCGGGAGTGGCAAAACGGTAACAGCCGCTGGGACTTGATAGACATGGTGCGGGCCACCTATGCCCTGCGCCCCGAGGGTATCGAATGGCCCTATTACGAAGATGGCAGCCCTTGCTTCAAGCTCGAAGAGCTGTCCAAGGCCAATGCCCTGGTCCATGCCCGCGCCCACGACGCCCTGTCGGACGTGGAGGCCACCATTGGCCTTGCCAAGCTGATCCGCGACCGCCAGCCCAAGCTCTATGACTATTTTTTCAAGCTGCGCCGCAAGCAGGCGGTAACGGCCCTTATCGACGTCATTAACCTGCAACCCCTGGTACATACCTCCAGCCGCTTCCCGGGCCTGCAAGGCTGCAGTACCTACGTGGTGCCCCTGGCCTGGCACCCGGTCAACAAAAATGCGGTGATCGTCGTGGATCTCAACGGCGATCTGGCGCCGCTTTTAGATTTGGACGGCCAGGCCCTGCGCCAGCGGCTCTACACCCGCAGCGCCGATCTGGAAGAAGGCCAATCGCGGCTGCCGGTCAAGCTGGTTCACCTCAACAAGTGTCCCATTCTGGCCCCGGCCAAGACCCTGGGCCCGGAGCGGGCCGACGAGCTGGGTATAGACCGCAACCGCTGCCGCCAAAACCTCGACACCCTCAAAGCCCACCCAGAGCTGCGCGACAAGCTGGTGGAACTGTTTAGCGACAGCGGTGACTTTGCCGAACAGGACGCCGAAGAAGCCCTTTATGGCGGCTTTATCAGCGATGCCGACAAGGCCAGCATGGCCCTGGTGCGGGCCAACCAGGACCCTAACCGCCTGACCCAGATCCACTTCAAAGACCCCCGCCTTAACACCCTGCTGTTTCGTTATCGCGCCCGCTACTTTGCCCAGACCCTCACCGAAAAAGAGCAGCTGCGCTGGCGCCAGTACCGGGAAGAAGTGCTGGTACAGGGCAGCCGGGGCTTTGGTATGCAGGATTTCATGCTGGAACTGGAAGTCTTGGCCGAGGAAAGGGCCGATGACGAAAAAGCCATGGCTATCCTCAAGCAGCTTTACCTCTACGCCCAAAACCTCTAAGGCTGACGGGCCAGTTGGGTCTGGGCCGGGGCCTGGTAAAGGTGTCCTGCCATCAGGCCCCGTCTTGGGCCCTCTTCTTTGGTATCGAAGTTGACAGGCAGGGACTGGGGCTCACCGTCCTGATTGGCGGTCTTGACCACAAAGTGCAGGTGCGGTTCGGTGGAAAAGCCGGTATTGCCCGCCGCCCCAATTACCTGCCCTGCCAGCACCCATTGCTCAAGGGCCACCCTGGCGCTGTTGGCTTGCAAATGAAAGTACTCGGCCAAAGTACCGTCTTCCTGCTCCAGCACCAGATAGTTGGCGTCCTGGATACAGCGGCGGCTGTCGCAGCCCCGGGTGGAGTCCATCCGCATCGCCACCACCCGCCCGGCCCGGGCCGCCACTATGGGGGTGCCCTCCGGCATGGCGATATCCAGGGCATAAAGGCTATGGAGTTCCTGGTGGGAAAAACGCCCGCCCCAGCCCTGCAGCACCCGGAAGCGGCCTTTAAGCCAAGGCAAGCGGTAGAGCACGCTGTCGTCGTGGACGGCGCTGGCGCTGCCTCTGGCCCAGTTGTACCAATAGCGCAGTTTCCAGGGCCCAAGCTTGGTGAAGATCGCCACCGCCCGGCTCTCCCTTGGGCCAAGCTGGGCCAGCAACGGGATGGCAGGTTCGGCCTTGAGGCCGCTGAACTGAGCCTCGACCTTGACGGTGACAGGGGCGGTACCGCTGTTCTGGGCCACCAACACCACCTTGTTCTGCCGCTCCTGCATACTCATGCACAGCTGTCCATCACAGGCCAAAGCCAGGGATGGGCAAAGCAGCACCAGCAGTAACCAGAAGGCTCCCTTCATCGGGTAAATTCCTGTGAGATCAATCACTTTGTTATGTAAATGTAGACCAAATCCGGGCGTGAACTTACCCCGGAAATGTGCTTTACTCTTGCCTAATTGTCTTTAGTGCCCGGTCTCAATGCAGACAGACGTTCCACCTAACAACGATAATCGCTGGTTGCCGCACTTGCTGCTGGTACCCTTCGTGATCTTCGCGATTATCGCGCTGCTGATGGCCGTAAAATTCAGCCTGTCCGTCCAGGACCGCGTCAGTTGGCTAGATAATGCCCAGAAGACCCGTGGCGTGGTGCGCCAACACTTGGTCAAGCACCTGCCCCAGCGCTTTGGCATGAAGGAAAAGCTGCAGCTGGCCATCTACTACAACGACAAGAAAGGCCATTGGCACGAATTTATTTCCCAAAGTGACCTGACCGAGTACAACCCCTTTGCCACCCCACCCCAAGTCGGGGAAAGGCTCTGGCTCTATTACCTGCCCGACAAACCTCAACAGGCCCGCCTGGCCGATTTCAACGCCTTTTGGCTGCCGGTGATCCTCGAAGGGGTGTTCCTGTTGTTCTCCGCCCTGCTGGGCTTTGGCCCCTTGATTTATATCTGGCTCAAACGCAAAGGCTAAGCTGGCGAAACGGCGGCGCCCGGCATAAGATGCGCCGTCAACGTCAAGGAGATGGCTAATGCCAAGGGCAAACGAAATCAAAAAAGGCCTGGTAGTGGAACTGGGCGGCAAACTGCTCATCGTCCGGGACATCGAGGTGCAAAACCCCAGCGCCCGTGGTGCCGCCACCCTCTATAAGATGCGCTTTTCCGACCTGCGCACCGGCCTGAAGGTAGAGGAAAGGTTCAAAGGCGACGATCTGCTCACCACAGTAGAGATGCAGCGCAGCAACGTGGTGCTGTCCTATGTGGACGGTGACGAACACATCTTCATGGACCAAGCCGATTACACCCAATACCCCATCAAGTCAGCCGATCTGGTAGACGAACTGCTGTACCTGGACGAAAACACCCAGGGCATCATGCTGTTGCTGGTGGACGGCCAGGTGGTAGGCCTGGAACTGCCGCAAACGGTGGAAATGGTGGTCACCGACACCGCCCCCGAACTCAAGGGCGCCTCGGCCACGGCCCGCACCAAGCCGGCCAGTTTTGCCACTGGCCTGAGCATCCAGGTGCCGGAGTACATCAAGATTGGCGACAAGGTGAAGATCCACACCGGCGAGCGGCGTTTTATGGGCCGCGCCGACTGACAAAAAGGGCCGCTAAGCGGCCCTTTTTCAATGCCAGGTCTGATCTTCAAAGGCGATGGCCCCCTGCTTGGCATGGGGGAGCAAGGCTCTGAAGTGTTCACCCTTGATATGCAACAAATCCTTGTGATCGCCACTTTCCATAAAGACATCGTCTCGCCACCACAGGGATTCATCCACCAGGGTTTCCATGGCGAAGGCTTCGCCGATGGCGGGAATGGCGCCCAGTTCACAGTCGCGGAAGCGATCGGCCAGTTCCCGTTCGGAAAGCAGCCGGCAATCGCGGTCAAGGAGCATTCGGACTCGTGACAGGCTCAGCTTGTGGCTGGCCGGTACCACCGCCATGATATGGCGGCCTTCGTGGTCTTCCAGTACCACTGCCTTGGCCATGTACTTAAGGGGTACCTGGCTGGCAATGGCGCTTTGCAGCGCCCCTTCACTGTAGGGATGGTGAATGTGTTCGGCACGCACGTTCCGCACAGCGAGGTAGTTACGCAAGGACTCTGACATGCTCATAACAACCTCCTTCGTCAACGCCCAGCATTCAGTATAGGCGCCGTCCAGGCCGCGAAAATCGGGCCCTTGGCGGTCAGTGACTTAGCAAGGTTTCGAAGTTAAATTGCGGCTCATAGCCCAGCATTTGCCTGGCCTTGGTGATGTCGTAGACCCGGTCGATACTGGCCGGCAGCTGCCAGCCCTTTTGCCGGTAGACCAGCTCCGCCTGGGGGTAGCAGCGGCGGATAACGGCGGCGGCATCTTCTTTAAGTGCCTGGCAATCGGCGCGGGTAAAGGGAGACTGGTTGGAGACGTTAAAGATCTCGAAGCGCGCCAGCGGCGCAGTCAGGGCCTTGAGGTGGGCCCGGGCCCCGTCCCGCTCGTCAAGGCCCCGGTACAACCGGTAATTGGCGATGGCATTGGCCGGTTCGTCCATAAAGCGCGACACTCGCAGCGCCGCCGTGACAAAGTCCTTTTCGAAAAAATCCCGGCACAGGGCTTCGGCCGCCTGCTTGGTGATGTCGTAGATATCCCGGGGCGCCACCGGCAATTGCTCATCTACCCACACCGCCTGGCGATCATCTTCCATGGCGCTGCCGTACAAGGAGGTGGTGCTGGTATAGATAAAGCGCCCCACCCCCTGGTTTTTGGCCGCTTCCAAGAGCCGCAAGGTGGCACCGATGTTGGTGTCCACAAAGGCCTGGCGGCTAAAGCCCAGGTCCAGGTGGCGGCCATGGAGGGCGGCGCAGTGGATAACGGCGCTCACCCCTGCCATTAACGGCTCCAGAGCGTCGCGGCGCAGATCGCAGGGCCTGGCATAATCGCTTGGCGCCAGATCCAGCCCCACAACCGGCAGCCCCTGGGCCCTGGCTTGGGTTACCAGCGCCTTACCGAGACGGCCATTGGCGCCGGTAACCAGGATCATTGGCCCTCCCAGGGCTCTTTGGGCAGGCGCTGGCGCCAGCTTTGGTAGCGCTGGTGCACGCCTCGGCGCAGGGACTGAAAACTGGCCTCGAGCATGTCGACACCGGTCAATACCGCCACCACCACCAGGCTCAGCTTCAAGGCCGTGTAGTCATGGTGTAAGGAGATCACCACCCCAATGCTGGCCAAGGCCCAGATGGCCGCCGCCGAGGTCACCCCGATAACGACCCCATCCCGGGACATCATCACCCCGGCCCCCAAAAAACCGACCCCGGTCACCACCTGGCCGATGATCCGGGAGGGATCAGAGTTTTCGGTGGTCACCGACAGGGCCGAGGCCACGAAAAAGTAGGTGCCCAGCACCACCAGGGCAGAGGTGCGAATGCCTACGGGCTTACCCCGCAACTGCCGTTCCAGGCCGACGATGGCGCCGCACACCACGGCCATCAGGATGTCGCTCCAACGAAAAGGGGCTATGTCCACCAGCTCCTGCCACATGCTTGCTTACCGGCAATGAAAACAAGGGGCTATTGTAGGGTCAGCCCTACAAAAATGCGCGGGGGCCAAGGTGGCTTTTTTCATGACCGATGCTTAAAGAAACACCAGCACTTCGCCGATAGGAGAAAGAGCATACTTCCTTAAGGCGCCCCCATGCAGCACTGGTCACTCCGTTCCAAGATCCTGACCGTTACCGGTCTTTGTTTCCTGTTGTTCTTCGTCGCCGTGTTGTGGCAGAGCCTGTCGGCACTGAAACAGAACATCAACCGCATGTTGGAAGAGGAAGTGGGCCTTTTCGCCTCTGCCTTTAGCAGCAGCGTGGGAGACTGGATGCAGGACAGGCGCCAGGCCATGACCAAGCTGGCCAAGTCCATCGCCGACCACCCCGAGGTGCCCAGCTACCTTTTTCTGGACCAGACCAAAGATGGCTTGGGTTTTTCCCTGACCTACCTGGGCACCCCGGCTGGCGACATGATCCGTAACGATCCCAGCATCAAAAACAAGGACGGTTACGACCCCCGCCAGCGCAGCTGGTACCAGGGGGCCACGCAGGCCAGGGGCAGCTTCCTGACCGCGCCCTTTGTTTCTGCCACCAACAATCAATATGTGGTGACCCTGGCTGAGCCGGTTTGGCGGGACGGAGACATCGCCGGTGTGGTTGGGGGCAACCTGACCCTGGACCAGCTCACAGCCCACGTCAACGCCCTGAAGATACCCGGCAAGGGTTACGCCGTACTGGTGGACAAGAGCGACCAGGTCATAGCCCACCCCGAAACCAGCCGCCAAAGCAAGAAGGCCTCGGCCATCACCAGTGAATTTACCGGGGCCGGCCTAGAGGCCCTGATCAAGACCCGCCACCTCAACGAGCGCCGCCTTGACGGCCGCGACCGCTTTATCTTCGCCGAGGCCATCCCCAACACCAGTTGGGCGCTGATCCTGGTGATGGACAAGGACACCCTGATGGCCCCTGTCCAGCGCCAGCTCTATACCCAGCTGGGGATCAGCCTGGTGATCCTGGTCCTGGTACTGGCCGTGCTGTCCTGGCTGATGAAAATACTGCTCAAGCACCTGTCTGAGATCACCCGCAACCTCGACGCCATCGCCAATGGCAACGGTGATCTGACCATTAGGCTGGCAGTGCACAGCCAGGACGAAATAGGCCGACTGGCAGGCAGCTTCAACCGCTTTGTCGAACAGCTGCACGGCATCATCAGCCGCCTCAGAGAGGCTTCCCAGGGCTTGCTCAAGGAAGCCGAGCAGACCGCCGTCGGTGCCCAGCAGCAGGACCAACGCATCCAACGTCACCAAAGCGAGATCCATATGGTGGCCACCGCCGTCACCGAAATGGCCTCAGCCACCCAGGAGATCTCCACCAATGCCGAGCAAACCGCCTTCTCGGCCCGCAGTTGCGTGGGTTTGACCGAGGAAGGCCGGCGCCAGGTCGAGCAAAGCCAAAAGTCCATCGAGAACCTGGCCGGGGAAGTGGCCCGCGCCAATGGCATCATCGGCGAGCTTAACCACCATGCCCAGAACATCAACTCCATACTGGCCACCATCAGCGGCATTGCCGAGCAGACCAACCTGCTGGCCCTGAACGCCGCCATTGAAGCGGCCCGGGCCGGGGACCAGGGCCGGGGCTTTGCGGTGGTTGCCGACGAAGTGCGGGTGCTTTCCCAGCGCACTCACAGCTCCACCCAGGAGATCCAGGGCATGATCGAATCCCTGCAGCGCTCCGCCAGCCAGGCGGTAGACGCCACCGACCAAGGCAGCCTGATGGCCGAGCGCAGCGTGGCCGACGCAGAGCTTGCCAACCAGAGCCTGGGAGCCATACTGGACGCCATCAACCAGATCAACGACATGTCGGCGCAGATCGCCTCGGCGGCCGAAGAGCAATCCTCGGTGACCCTGGAGATCAACCGCAACACCGAAACCATCAGAGGGGTTGGCGACGAGATGTCTTCTTCCAGCCGCCAGGCCGCCAGCCAGGCCGGCAAGCTACAGCAGCTGGGCCAACAGGTGGCCTCCGAAGTGGGCAAGTTCAAACTCTAAGAAAAGGCGCCTTGGGCGCCTTTCTTCTTTGCTGCCAAGGGGTTAGCCTGGGGTTTTGAACCTTGACCGAGGCGCCCATGGCCCGCATTACCCTGCAATTTCCCACACCTGTGCTCTACCGCTGTCCCCTTACCCTTCGTATCGGCGATATCAACCACGGCCAGCACCTGGGCCATGACACCCTGGTGTCCCTGCTCCATGAGGGGCGCTGTTGCTGGCTGGCCAGCCATGGCCTCAGTGAAGGGGACAGCGGCGGCGCCGCCCAGGTGGTGGCAGAGCTGGCGGTCAATTACCTGGGGGAAGCCTTCTACCCGCAACAGCTGACCATGGAACTGGCCGCCGGGGAGCTGTCCAGCAAAGGTGTAGAGATTTACCAGCGACTCAGCCGGGAAGACGGCAAAGCGGTGGCCGTTGCCAAGGTGGGGTTGGTGTTTTTCGATATGGGCGCCAGGGCGGCGGTGGCCGTACCTGACGCCTTCAAGGCGCTGCTTTAGGCGGGGGTCAGGGCCAGGGGCCTGGGGTCAATATCCAGGCCCTGCTGGTGCTGGCCCTGGCGCCCGGCCTCGATAAGGGCCAGGGGTGCCAAGGCTCCGGGAGCCGGCCAGGGCAAGACCTGGCCCAAGGCTTGGGGCTTGGCGGTAGCTAATTCACCGGCCAGCACCTTGAGCAGCCCCTGGCGATGCTCCCCTTGCGCCGCCGTGGCGCGGGCCAGGGTGGCCGCGAACCAAGGGTCCGCCAGCAGGCCCACTTGCCCCGGCAGGGCCAGGGCCAGGCGCTTGGATAGCCACAGGACGCTAAAGGCGCTGGCATCAGAGGCCCCCAGGGCAAACAGGGTGCCGGCGGGCAGCCAAATCAGATCACCGGGTTTGACGGCAAAATACTGCTTACCCAGGCGCAGGGCGCCCAGCCCTTCTTCCCAGGCGAGCAACAGATCGGTTGCCAGCCGTTGGCGGGCGGAAAGCCTGGCTTTGGCCTGCTGGCGGCGCTCCAGTGTCAATGGCAGGTACATCAGGCATCTCCTTTTCTAGCGTCTATCAGGGCATTGCGGGGGGTTTGGGCTTTGTCGGTAAAGCTGCCCAGGCGCACCTGGTAGCCGGCGTCCACCAGGTAGCAGACCCGGTCCAGCAGCAGCCACAGCTCCAGGGGCCGCCGGTACCAGTGGCGGACCCAATCGAGGCGGCGCACCTTCTGGTGGCGGCGCAGGCCCTCGGCCAGGAAGGGCTCGAGAGCCATCTTTGCTGGCAGGGCCAGCCCTTTCTTCTCCGCCGCCCAGTGGGCGAAGCTGGCAAAGTCGCCGCTAAACAGGGACTTGGGGGCATTGGGCACCGGCAGGTAGCTGTCATCGCCCCGCAGCTGGCGTTGCAGGCTGTCAAAGGCCAGGCGGTAGCCAAGCTCTTTGTGGCGTAGGCGCTCTGCCCTGTCGCCTCCGGTGACCAGCTCTTGCAGCGGCAGGCGCAGATCAAAACGGGTTAGCCCCAGATCCAACTGGCGGCCCAGGGCCGACAGGGGCTGGTAGCGATCACCGGCAATCAGGTGGTAGCAGCAGGGGGACAGGCTGATGGCCTGGGTACCGGCCTTAACCGCATGGACCAGCAGCTGGCTGTGCAGATCGCCACAGGCATGGAGGGCCACGGCGTGCTGCTGGGCCTTGACCCAGCGGCCACTGTCCGGGGCCAGGGCGTCGGCGCAGACAAACTGGTGATCAAGCTGCCATTGGCGGGCCAAGTCCTGGCCCTGGTCACACAGGCTTTGTTGCCATTCCAGGGCTTGTACCGTCAGCCCCTGGCTGGCCAGGGCCCGGCCCAAATGACCTTTGCCGGCACACCATTCCAGCACCGGCAAGCGGGGGGCCACGGCGGCGCTAAAATCCTGTATTTGCTGCCACTTTCGCCCGCCCATCCCCACCGCCAGGCGCTCTGGCAGGGCCAGGGCCGGGCCGCTGATGCGGGGCAAGGCCTTGGCGTGCCAGGGGCTAAGGCCGGGCCTGTGGCGATCGAGCAGGGCATGGAGGGCCGCTTGCTCCATGGCCTCCAGCTCGTCCGGGGTTTTATCCTGCAAAAACGCCAGCTCAGGCCAGGGCCAGTGCTGGGTGTCGAAGGGCAAAAAGCGCCAGTCGGCCTGATAGGCCAACAGCAGCTCGCCAAGGGTGCGCAGTTGGGCGTGGAAGTCTTGCATGGCGGCGCATTATACGTGAGGCGCCGCCATTTTTACTGCTTTTCGAAAAAGAGGGTCACCTGCCCCACCGCCACCCCGAATTTGGTCATGGTGGAGCGGTTGACCAGGTGCTTGTCGTCCAGTTGGTACATCCAATCGTCAAAGCCCACGGTCAGGGTGTCGCCGTCGTCCATGGCCAGCGCCAGATCGTAGGCCCATTGGAAGGCCATGCCCCTGGCCTGGCCCTGGGCCACCCCCAGCACGTCACCGGCGGTGCCGCTGTAGCGGCCATCTCCCAGGGCCTTTAAGGTCCACACCCGGCGCTGGGTGCTGCCGTCGTCATAAACGAAATGCTCGTCCAGGGTGCCGGTATCCCCCTGCCAATTGGCGTCTATGGTCACCACGAAGCGTTTGACTACCCTGTCCCGGTAGTCTTGGAACATGCCTCTAGCCACCAGGCGGCCCTGGAAGTAGTCCTCCAGGCGCAAGGTGGGCTGGCTGCCCTGGTAGTGGTCTATACCCACCGAGCAGCCGGCCAACAGCAGCGCCAGGGCCATCAACAGGTTTCGCATTGCTCCTCCTTACCCAAGAGCGCCTGGCGCAGGCCGGGGGCGCGGGTCTTGTGTGACAGCCAGATGGCCAAGAAGGCCGGGCCAAAGGCCGGATCGTCATTGCTGGCCAGCAGCTGGCCGTTGAAATACAGCCGGCTTTGTTGCTGCTGCACCTCCAGGCGCAGCTCGTCGCCGGCCTGAACGTCCGGGCAATAACGGGCAAGCCAGGCCAGCCACTGGGGCTGGCCCAGGTCTAAACGGCGCCATTCCTTACGGGTCTGGGCCAGGATATCGTCGGCGTCTATGGCCCTTAGGTAGGTGAGGCTCAGGGCCTGGCCGTCCTCGGCCTTGTAGTAGCGGGCATCGTAGAGATCCCAAAAGAGATAGCTATAGCGCCCCTGCCCTTGCAGTTGCCATTGGCCAAAGGCGGGCATGGCCAGCAGCAGGATAAGCAGCCATTTCATGGGCACCACCGGCGCGATTGCAGCATCAGCAGGGGCCAGAGGCCGCCCCACACCAGGGCCAGGGTGGCCAGGCTTTGGACCAGGGGCCAGCCAAATTGCGCCGCCCCAAGCCGCACCCCACCCCAGTAGGCAAAGGCGCCCCCGATAGCCCCCAGCAGGGCTGACAGCCAGGGGCGGTATTTAAGCCAGGCCAGGCTATGGTTGGGCAGCATGGCAAGGGCCGCCCAAAGCGCCATCAGCCAGGTGGGGATCACATAAGGACTGGCTTCGAACACCAAGAACCCAGCCGCCCCCAAGCCGCCGTCAACAATGAGTCCCACCAGTAAAAAAGCCACCATCAAACGGGCATCGGCCTGACGCCTTGGGCTTAACAGCAGGTGCAGCGCCAAAAGCCCCAGGGCCGGCCAGGGGCTTTGCCAGAGCACCGCCCCCAGCCAGGCCAGCTGGAACAGGGCCAGGTTTAACAGCCAATGCATGTCCTGTTCCCCGGGCGGGTGGCCACCAGGTGCACCACGCTGATGGCCCTTTCCCAAAAGCCCCCTTCGCAATAGCACAGGTAGTAATCCCAAAGCCGCTTAAAACGCTCGTCGTAGCCCTGGCTGCGAAGGCCCTCGAAGGCGCCGTGAAAGCGCCGCCGCCACTCGGCCAGGGTACGGGCGTAGTCAAAGCCGAAGTCCTTGAGATCCCGCACCACAAAGTCGGTATGGGCCGTCATCAGGCTCAGCATGCGGGTGTTGGACGGCAAGCAGCCGCCGGGAAAGATGTAGCGCTGGATAAAGTCCACCGAGCCGGCATAGCTGTCGTAGCGCTGGTCCCCTATGGTGATGGCCTGAAGCAGCATCAGGCCGTCGGGCTTTAACAGGGACTGGCACTTGGCGAAAAAGCCCGGCAGGTAGCGGTGACCCACCGCTTCAATCATCTCGATACTCACCAGCTTGTCGTACTGGCCCTTGAGGTCACGATAATCCTCTTTAAGGAGGGTGATGCGCTCCCCCAGGCCTTCGGCTGCGACCCTGGCCTTGGCTTCCTGGTACTGGGCCTCGGAAATGGTGGTGGTGGTGACATGGCAGCCGTAATGGCGGGCGGCATAGAGGGCCAGGCCGCCCCAGCCGGTACCGATCTCCAGCAGCCGGTCTCCGGGTTTGAGGTCCAGTTTTTCACAGATCACCGCCAAGCGGTGCTGCTGGGCTTCTTCCAGGCTCGCCTCTGGATGGGGATAGAGGGCCGATGAATACATCAGGCTGTCGTCAAGAAAGCTCTTGTAGAGGGTGTTACCCAGATCGTAATGGGCCAGGATATTGCGCTTGGAGCCGCTCTTGGAATTGCGGTTGGCCAAGTGGGCCAGGCGCTGCACCGGCCAGGTCAGCCAGGCCAGGCGCCGCTCCAGGCTGTCGAGCATGGGCAGGTTGAGCACCATGATCCGCACCAGGCTAACCAGGTCTGGGCTGTCCCACAGGCCAGCAACGTAGGCTTCCCCTGCCCCTATGGAGCCCCCCAGCAGCGCCTTGGGGTAGAAGGCCGGGTCACGCACCTTCAGCAGGGCCACCGGTTCCCCGGCGCCAAAGCGGTGCTGGCCTTCGTCGTCCTCCAGGGTCAACTGCCCCTCTTTAAGGTGGCCAAGCAGGGCCAGCAAGGCTTTCTTGGCCAGGCGCTGGCCCGTGCTCAGGGCGGGCTGGGGCACAACTTTGGTTTGGCTGGCAGGGTCTGTCATGCCGTCTCCTTGGGGTAACCGTAAAATTTCACGCCTTTAAGGGCCAGTTTCAGGGCCTGCCAGTAGATGCCGGCCACCACTGTGGCGGTCATCACCGGCCGGCGCAGCAGTTGCCGGCGCACCGAGGCCAGGGTCAGGGGCTCGCGGTGCATGGCCAGGGTGGCGTCAAAGACCCGGCCGCGCTGGTCATGGTTTTCCAGGTGCACCAGCAACGCTTCGTCCGGCACCTTGAGGCGCCAGTGGTATTGCTGGTCCATGGGGTTAAAGGGGGATACGTGAAAGGCCTTGGCCTGGTCCGGCACCTGGCCGTCCTTGACCAAAAAGCCGTAGCAGTGGCGCTGGTTCCAGGGGGTGTTGGACACCTCGGCCATAAAGTGGCTCCAGGTGCCGTCCTGGTCGAAACCGTAGTAGAAATTGACCGGGCTAAAGTAGAGCCCCAGGGTCCTAAGGTTAACCAGGCCATAAACCTTGCCGCTGGGGGCCGAGCCGGTCAGCTCCTGCCAACGCGCCCTTAGGGCGTCGTCCAGGGGCATGGCCGGGTCCCCCAGATAATCGGGGCGATGAAAACGGGCCAGGGCCCAGCGGTCGCTGGCAAACCAGCGCCCCACCGGCGCCGGCAGCTGGCCAAGGTCGAGCCACCACATGAAAAAGGGATAGCTGAAGCTGTGGCCTTTGGGGAGATGGCGGCGGTGGCGCACCTGCCCTACGTACAGGGCGCTGCTCATGGGGTGGCTCCTAGGGCGTCGCACACCCGCAGGGCGCTGCGCACCCCGTCTTCGTGAAAGCCGTTAAACCAGTAGGCGCCGCAGTAATGAATACCCCCCTGCCCCGAGATGCGCTGCCACTGCTGCTGGGCGTCGATGGCGGCCAAAGTGTAAACCGGGTGACTGTAACGGTAGCGGCCCAGCACCTGGCTTTCGTCCACCTCGTCGTTCAGGGTCACCAGGTACTGATGTTGCTTGGCCAGGCGCTGCAGGATATTCATCTGGTAGGTCACTACCGCCTTGCCCCGGCCCCGCCCCAGACGGTAGTTCCAACTGGCCCAGGCGCGGCGGCGCTTGGGCAGGTGGCCCTGGTCGGTGTGTAACACTACATCGTTATCACTGTAACCCAGGGCGCCCAGCACCGCCTTTTCTCCGTCGCTAGGTTCGCTAAGCATGGCCAGGGCCTGGTCGGCATGGCAGGCCAGTACCACCTCGTCAAAGTCCCAGCTCTGCTGGCCACTGGTCAGCCTGACCCCTTGCGCCAGGCGGGTAATGCCGTGGATGGGGGTGGCCAGGTGGATTTGCTGGCGATAAGGGGCCGTCAGCGGCCCTATGTAGCTGCGCGAGCCCCCTTCGATGGTGAACCACTGAGGGCGGTTGGCCACGTCCAGCAGGCCGTGGTTTTCAAAAAAGCGGGCAAAAAACTGCAGGGGGAAGTCCCGCATTTCATCCAGGCCCATGGACCAGATAGCCGCCCCCATGGGCAGCAAGTAGCAGTCCACAAACCAGCGGCCAAAGCCGTTCTTATCCAAAAAGGCGCCCAGGGTCTGGGCGCTGGGGCTGTGCAGCTCGGCCTTGGCGGCCTTGTTGAATTTGAGGATATCCCTGATAAGGGCCCAGAACTTGGGGCGCAGCAGGTTGCGTTTCTGGGCAAACAGGGTGGCCAGGCTGTGGCCGTTGTATTCGAGGTTTTGCTGGTCACTGCGCACCGAAAAGCTCATCTCGGTGGGCTGATAAGCCACCCCCAGCTCCCCCAAAAGGTGCTGGAAATGGGGGTAGGTCCTGTCGTTAAAGACGATAAAACCGGTGTCGATGGCGCTCTTTTCCCCGCCATGGTCCAGATCCACCGTATGGGTATGGCCCCCCAGGCGCTGATCGGCTTCGAACAGGCTGACATCATGGTGCCTGGACAGGTAATAGGCGGCGCTCATGCCGGCAATGCCGGAGCCGACGACGGCGATACGTTTCATTGTTTTATCATCCTGCTGGCAAGGGGCCGCCACAGCCATTGGGGCAACAGCCCCAACAAGCGCAGCGGCCAGGTAAAGGCTTTGGGAAAATGAATATGGCGCCGGCCCCGGGCTATGCCCTGGCGGATATGGCGCGAAGCCGCCACCACGTCGATGGCCAGGGGCATGGGAAAATCATTGCGGTCGGTCAGCGGGGTGCGGACAAACCCCGGGTAGACAGTGCTGACCGCCACCTTGTGGGGGGCCAGGGTGATGTCCAGGCATTCGAGCAGGTAGCGCACCGCCGCCTTGGAGGCGCCGTAGGCCTCGGCCCTTGGCAGGGGCAGGTAGGCGGCGCTGGAACAGACTCCTACCAGGCGGGCCCCTTCCCGGCCCAACAGCTTGGGTAGCAGTCCTTCGATGCAGATGGCCATGGACTCCACATTGGCGCGCATCACCCGGATAAAACTGGCGGCATCAAAACCGGGCATATCCTGGTATTCGCAGGTACCGGCGTTGAGGATGACCAGATCCAGGCCGCCGAGGGGAGCGCACCAGGCCAGCACTGCGTCCCGGTCGGTAAGGTCAAGTTGAGCGCAGTTCAGGCCGAGCCTGGCAAGCTCGGCCAGGGCCTCGCGGCTTCGCCCCAAGGCCCAGACCTCATGGCCGGCGCCGTGGTAGTCCAGGGCCAGCTGGCGCCCTATGCCGGAAGTGGCTCCCGTCACCAGCACCTTCATTGGGCGAGCCTCCCTTTAACCCAGCGCACCAGGGGCCCCAGCAGCGGCAGCCGCTCATAGAGCATGGCGCCAAGGTCAAAGTAGTCCCGGTGCAGGCTGACCTTGCCGTCCTTGTCGAACAGCAGTTGGCTGACACCGTCAAACTCAAAGCGGTGGCCAGCATTGAGGCGGGGGTGGCAGAGCACCAGGGTCCACTGCACCCAAGCCTTGTTCCCCACCACTTCGCTGCTCTGGTAGCGAAAATGTACCGCCTCGACGTTGTCGTACAGGCTCTCGAAATAATGATGCAGGGCCACCAGCCCTTCCAGCTGATGGGCCGGGTCGATAAAGCGCACATCCGGGCTGTACATGGCGTCCAGCAGGTGCAGGTTGCGCCTGTCCAGCTGCTGGTAGTGGTCTAGGAACTGCGCCAGAGCCTCTTCCATTACCCCTCCTTGAGGGCCTTGAACATGGCCAGGGTTTTTTGCCTAGCCTGTTTGTGGTCCACCAGGGGCTTGGGATAGTCCAAGGGACCCGGGTAGCGCTGTGGCTCGAACAGGTACTTGTCATCAAGTCCTTGAAGCTCTGGCAAAAAACTACGGATAAAGCGGCCGTCAGGATCAAAGCGCTTGCCCTGTTCGGTGGGATTGAAGATACGAAAGTAGGGGGCGGCGTCGGTGCCGGTACTGGCCGCCCACTGCCAGCCGCCGTTGTTGGCGGCAAAGTCGCCGTCGATGAGGTGGCGCATAAAGAAGGCTTCCCCCAGGCGCCAATCGATCAGCAGATCCTTAACCAGGAAGGAGGCCACTATCATCCGCAGCCGGTTATGCATCCAGCCGGTTTGCACCAGCTGGCGCATGGCGGCATCGACGATGGGAAAGCCGGTCCGCCCTTCACACCAGGCTTTGAAAGCCGCCTCGTCATAGGACCAAGCAATGGCGTCGGTGTCGGCCTGGAAGGCCCGGCCCTTGACCACCAGGGGATAGTGCCAGACCACGTGCTGGTAAAAATCGCGCCATATCAGTTCGTTAAGCCAGGTGCCTGGGCCACTGGCATCGTCCCAGACCGCATCCTGGTGCTCGTGAAGCAGCCGCCACAAACACTGGCGCACCGACACCAGGCCAATGCTCAGGGCCGCCGACAGCCTGGAGGTGATATCCAGGGCTGGAAAGTCCCGCTGTGCCTTGTAATCGGCCACCCGTTCGGTGACAAAGCGGCGCATGGCCAGCAGGGCCGCCTCTTCATCCTGGGGCCAATCGGCAAGCTGGCCGTCAAATGCGCTGTCTGAAAACTCCGGCACCGGCGCCTGGCTAATGCTTTGCCCTTTGAGCCTGGGCTGCACCTCTGGCAAGGCCGCCATCAGTTTGGCTTTCAGCTGCTTTTTAAAGGGGGTAAAGACCCTGTAGGGCTGCTCTTGGCCGGTCAGCACCGACCCCGGCGGCGCCAGTAAGGCATCGTCGCTAAAGTGGCAGGCAATGGGTAAGGCGGCGGCTACCGCCTGGTCCCGGGCCAGCTCGTTAACCAGGTATTCGCGGTTGGCGTAAAGGGCGCTGATACCCTGTTCCTGACAATAACGGGCCAGAAAGGCCGGTATGGCGGCAAAGTCGTCCAGCGCCACCACATCCAAGGGGATGCCCAGCGCCGCCAAGTGGCCGCTTAACTGCGTCACCGCGTTATTGATAAGGCGCATTTTGACCGGCGCCATCTGGTGCAGCCGCCATTGGCCCGGGGTGGCGATAAAAAGCCCCCTGACCTGCCCTGCCCTTGCCGCCTGCACCAAAGCGCTGTTGTCCAGGCTGCGAAGGTCGTTTCGAAACCAGACCAACTGGGTCATAGGGCCTCCTGAAATGCAAAAGCGCCGGGCAACACACTGTGATGGGCCGGCAATTCCCCCTTGATGGCCCCCAGGAACAAGAGGTCTACGTTAAGGGCGGCCAGGGCCAAGCGCAGGGCCTTGTCGTCCAGGCTGTCCCCCAGGTCGATAAGCTGGTAGCGCTGGGACAACACCGCCGCCACCATCTGCCGCCACAGCAGCGGTAACTGCCCAGCCAACACCGCCGCCGGCCGCTTTTGCTGCTGTTGCAGCCGGCTAAAGGCCGCCAGGCGCAGGCTAAGTTCCCCTTCCAACAGGCCCCTGGCCGGCTCCGAAAAAGGCCCCTGGGGCCATTGTTCCAGCTGCTGCCAAAGGGCGCTGCACACCAGCTCCAGGGGTTGCTCTTTCAAGAGTTGTTCAAGGGCCTGGCGCAGGCCCCGCACATTGAGGCTTTGGGCCAGGGCCAGGATGGGGGTAGCCAGGGCATCGGCCAGGGGGGTGGCTACCGGTTCGGGCAAGCCGGCCAGCAGCTTTTTGATCTCCCCCAGGCTTACCCCCATGGCCAGGTAGCGGCAGATCTTGGCGACCTTATCCAGTTCGCTGCGGGGATAGAGGCGGTGGCCCTTGGGGGTGCGCTGGGGCTTTAACAGGCCATAACGACGCTCCCAGGCCCGCAGGGTTACCGGCAGTACGCCGCTTTGCTCGGCCAGCTCGCCGATTTTAAGAAGGTCAGAGTCCATAACGCAGTTTCAGGTCCACAGGATAAGGATTGAGGTAACTTTGCTCGGCCAAATAAGGCACCGGGTGGCGGCTAAGGTGATGGTTTATGAGGGTCAAGGGCACCATCAGCGGCACCAGCCCTTGGCGGTACTGGTCGATAAGGCTGCGCAGCTCGCCCTTTTCTTCCCGCGACAGGGCCTTTTTGAAAAACCCCTGCAAGTGCATCAGCACATTGCTGTGGTCCTTCTTGCTGGCCGGGTGGGCCAGGGCCGCCATAAAGTCGGTGATATACCGCTCGGCCAGGGCCGGTAGCTCGGCAGGGTCGGCCTTGGCGATAAGGGGCCCCAATTCACGGTAAAGCTTTTGGTTGTGGGCCAGCAGCAAAAACTTGTGCCGCCGGTGAAAGGCCATCAGCCCGGAGACACTGAGCCCTTCGGCCAGCAAGACCAGCCATTGGTGGTAGGTCATCACCCGCATCACGAAGTTTTCACGGAGCAAAGGGTCGTGCAGGCGGCCGTCTTCTTCGATAGGCAGGTTGGGGTATGCGGCCATCAACCGGGCGGCAAAAAGCCCTACTCCCACCTTGCCAAGCCCTTCCCCTTCCGGGGTATAGACCTTGACCCTTTCCATGCCGCAAGTGGGCGATTTACCACAGAGGATATAACCGGCCAGGTGGCCAAGGCCCGGCAGCACCTTGTCGCTATAAGCGTGGAGGTCGTCGGTAATGTCCCAGCTACCGTCCTTGGTGCCCACCAGCCTTGGCCGCTCGGCGTTACCCACCAGGCGGATGGTGGGTCTGGGTGAGCTGAGCCCTACGGCCATCTCCGGGCACAGGGGAAAGAAGCGAAAATGCCGGCCCAGCTCGTCTGCCACAAAGCGGGACAGCTTATGGCCGCCGTCAAAGCGAACCTTTTCCCCCAAGACACAGGCACTAACCCCGACCCAGATGCTCATTGCCGCCTCCAAATCTATACAAATTTAATTTTGTGTATAGGTTTTAATTGATGATGGCAGATACGCGTACAAGTTACCAATGGATCACCACAGCCTCGGCCGTGTTAGCCTTAGGCCATGAACATCGTCTCCTTCACCCCACAAGATGCTGGCGCCATGGTGCGCTGGGTACTGAACAGGCCGCCGCTGCTGGCCCTTGGGAAGAGCGCGCACTTGCCGGCGCCCGGCCAGCTGGATCTTGAGGCCCTGGCCCAGCAGTTGGGCCGCACCCAGCGCCTGGGCCAGCGCTTTGAATGGCTGGTAGCCGCTATCCTGGCCGGCTCCGGGCGTTACCAAATACTGGCCAAGGACAGCCCCCTGGTGGTGGACAAGCGCACCCTGGGGGCGCCGGACCTTATCCTCAGGGACAACCACAGCGGCCAGCTGGAACATTGGGAGCTGACCGTCAAGTTCTACCTGGGCCTGCCCCAGGGCTGGCTGGGCCCTGGCCAGCGGGACTGGCTGGAGCACAAGGCCAGCCACCTGGCCCGCCAGCAACTGCCGCTGCTCAGTACACCACAGGCCCAAGGCTGGCTGGCCGAGCGCGGCTGGGCCATCAGCGAGCGACGGCTACTAAGCCGAGGGCTGTTATTCGGACAAGGGCCGGCACATGACTGGTTGGCACAGGGCCATGAACAAGGAAGCTGGTTTCGGCTTGGAGAACTGCCTGCCGGGCGCTGGTATGGATTGGCGCGTTGGCAATGGCTGGCGGAAGTGGACACCGCGCAGCTAGTGCCCTTTAACGGGATAACAGACCAGCCGCTGATGTTGCTGGACGCTAATACCGGCCTTAGGCACATGCTGGTGCCCAGCGATTGGCCGCAAGAAAAAGGGGAGCCCTAGGCTCCCCTTTTTCATCACTCTTGAACCGTCTCGACGCGGCTCTTGAGCTTCTGGCCAGGCCGGAAGGTCACTACGCGCCGCGCAGAAATGGGAATGTCCTCTCCGGTTTTTGGGTTACGACCGGGACGTTGGTTTTTGTCCCGAAGCTCAAAGTTGCCGAAGCCGGAGAGCTTGACCTGCTCTCCACTTTCGAGTGCCTGACGGATCTCCTCGAAAAAGGACTCCACCAGCTCCTTGGCTACCCGCTTGTTGATCCCCAACTTGGTAAAGAGGTGCTCGGCCATTTCTGCTTTGGTCAGCGCCATAGATCACTCCCTCAAGGATGCGTTGAACTGGCTTTTCAGCGCCTCGACGACTTGGTTGACCACTTGAGCGATCTCGCTGTCTTCGAGGGTGCGCGCTGTGTCCTGAAGCGTCAGACTGACTGCAAGGCTCTTATGGCCTTCAGCGACGCCCTTACCGCAATACAGGTCAAACAAGTTTACGTCAACTACCTGATTTCCGCCAATTTTTTGCACGACCTCGAGAATATCACCGGCAGCAACCTCGTTTTTCACCACCAATGCCAGATCGCGGCGGTTGGCGGGGAAGCGAGAAACCGGCTTGGCGTCGGGAATGCGGCGTTCACCCAGTAGATCCCATTGTAATTCAAAGACCAAAGGTTGCGACTTCAGGCCGAGGGCTTTTGCAGCGGCCGGGTGCAGCACACCAAAGTGGCCAACCACCTCGCCATTACGCAAAATCTTGGCGCTTTGGCCCGGATGCAAGGCATCGAGGTCACTGCGCTCGAAGCGGAACTCGCCGATAGCGCCGGTCAGGGACAGCAGTTGCTCCAGGTCCCCCTTGAGGTCGAAGAAGTCGCAGCCGCGCTGCTCAAGGGTCCAGTGCTCACCAAAGGCACTGCCGGTGATAACGCCGGACAGCATCTTCTGCTGCTTGAGCTCGCCATCGCGGGTGACAAAGCGCAGGCCGCTCTCAAAAAAGCGCACCCGGCTCTGCTGGCGGTTCTGGTTGTGCAGCACCGCCTGCAGCAAGCCCGGCCACAAGGAGACCCGCATGGCGGACATTTCCACCGAGATGGGGTGCGGCAGGATTTGCACTGCTTCACCGGGGAACAGCGCCGCCTGGGCCTTGGGCTCGACAAAGCTGTAGGTAATGGCTTCCTGGTAACCCAAGTCCACCAGCAGGGAACGCACCCGCTTGAGGCTCAGTTCCGCTTCGCGGTGCTGGCTCATCACCAGCTTGGCTTGGGGAGCCTTGTTGGCGATGTTGTTGTAGCCAAAGACCCGGGCCACTTCTTCGATGAGATCTTCTTCAATCTCCATGTCAAAGCGGTAGCTTGGCGCCGTCACTGTCCACTGGCTGCCGTCAAAGGCAGGCTCTGTGCCCAGGCGGGTCAGGATCTCGGTAACCTTGTCATCGGCGATGTCGGCGCCCAGCACCTTGGCCAGGCGGGCCTTGCGCAGCACGATTTGCGCGCCTTTAGGCAGATGCGCCTCGGCTGCCGCTTCCACCACGGGGCCAGCTTCGCCGCCGACGATGGCCAGCAGCAGCGCGGTGGCACGCTCCATGGCTTTATGGGTCAGCTGCGGGTCGACGCCGCGCTCGTAGCGGTGGGAGGCATCGGTGTGCAGGCCGTATTGGCGGGCACGGCCGGCGATGGCGGTGGGGGCAAAGAAGGCCGCTTCCAAGAAGATGTCTTGGCTGTCGCTGGTCACGCCAGAATGCAGGCCGCCAAAGACACCGGCCATGGCCAGGGCTTTGCTAGCGTCGGCAATGACCAGGGTGTTATCGGCCAGTTCCACTTCGGACTCGTCCAGCAGCACCAGCTTCTCGCCTTTTTCGGCCAGGCGCACCTGGATGGCGCCATCCAGTTTGGCCAAGTCGAAGGCGTGCATGGGGTGGCCGAGCTCAATCAGCACATAGTTGGTGACGTCCACCACCGCATCGATGCTGCGAATACCGCTGCGGCGCAGGCGCTCGGTCAGCCACAGGGGGCTGGGGCGGGAAAGGTCCACACCCTTGATCACCCGGCCCAGGTAGCGCGGGCAGGCATCGGGGGCCTTGAGGCTGATATCCAGCTTGTCATTGATGCTGGCGGCAACCGGGGCGCAAGGCTCAGGGGTAACGTCGAGGTTATTGAGTACCCCTACTTCCCGGGCCAGACCCAGCACGCCCAGGCAGTCGGCGCGGTTGGGGGTCAAGTCCACTTCGATGATGCTGTCGTTGAGCGCCAGATAATCGCGGATATCGGTGCCGATGACGGCGTCCGCCGGCAGCTCGATGATGCCGTCCGCTTCAATCTCGATACCCAGCTCGCTGAAGGAACAGAGCATGCCGTGGGACGGCTGGCCGCGCAGCTTGGCTTTCTTGATTTTGAAGTCGCCGGGCAGTTCGGCGCCCACTTTGGCGACCACCACTTTCAAGCCCGCTCGGCAGTTGGGGGCGCCGCAGACGATGTCCAGCAGCTCTTCTTCGCCCACATTGACCTTGGTGACCCGCAGCTTGTCAGCGTCGGGATGCTGGGCGCATTCCACCACTTCCCCCACCACCACGGTGTGGAAGCTGCCGGCGACCGGCTCGATGCCGTCCACTTCCAGGCCGGCCATGGACAGTTGCTCGGACAGGGCCTGGGTATCGATGGCCGGGCTTACCCATTGGCGCAGCCAGTTTTCAGAAAATTTCATGTTCGGACTCCCTGCCTTAGTTGAACTGCTTCAAGAAACGTACGTCGTTCTCGAAGAACGCCCGCAGGTCGTTAACGCCGTAGCGCAGCATGGTCAGGCGCTCAACGCCCATACCGAAGGCAAAGCCGGTGTACTTTTCCGGGTCTATACCCACAGCCTTGAGCACGTTGGGGTGCACCATGCCGCAGCCCAGTACTTCCAGCCATTTGCCGTTCTTGCCTTTCACGTCCACCTCGGCAGAGGGCTCGGTGAAGGGGAAGAAGCTGGGACGAAAACGCACTTCCAAGTCTTCTTCAAAGAAGTTCTGCAGGAAGTCGTGAAGAATGCCTTTGAGATCGGCAAAGGAAATGTTCTCGTCAACCAGCAGGCCTTCGACCTGGTGGAACATGGGGGTGTGGGTCTGGTCGTAGTCGTTACGGTAGACGCGGCCAGGGGAAATGATGCGCAGCGGCGGCTGTTCCACTTCCATGGTGCGAATTTGCACGCCGGAGGTCTGGGTGCGCAGCAGCATGTCAGGGGTGAAATAGAAGGTGTCGTGGTCCGCCCGGGCCGGGTGATGGGCCGGAATATTCAGGGCGTCGAAATTGTGGAAAGCATCTTCGATTTCCGGGCCTTCTTTGACCGCAAAACCCAGCTCACCGAAGAAGCTCTCGATACGCTCTATGGTGCGGGTCACCGGGTGCAGGCCGGCCAGGGGCTGGCGGCGGCCCGGCAGGGTCACGTCCACCTGTTCGGCGGCCAGCTTGGCATTCAGTTCCGCTTCCACCATGGCGTTCTTCTTGGCGTTCAGTACCTCCTGAACCGCCTCTTTGGCCTGGTTGATAACGGCGCCCGCCTTGGGGCGTTCTTCCGGGCTAAGGTCACGCAGAGATTGCATCTGCAGGGTCAGCAGGCCCTTTTTACCCAGGTAGTCGACCCGGATGGCGTCCAGTGCCGCCATGTCCGTAGCGGCCTCGACGGCGGCTGTGGCCTGGCTGACGATCTCGTCAAGATGTTGCATGGCGTCCTCGTATCACAAACAAAAAAGCCTCCCGACGGGGAGGCCTTGGGTTTCCTTTAGCTTCTTCTTCACCAAAGCAAGGCCTCCTGGAGTTCAGGAAGTAAAGAAGAAGCTAAAGAAAAACAGTGTTCGCATTGGATTGTCCCTTCGGGGCAAAAAAGGGGGGCAGAGCCCCCCTCCGTCTTACAGAGCTGCCTTGGCCTTTTCAACCAGGGCAGTGAAAGCGGCTTTGTCGTGAACAGCGATGTCAGACAGAATCTTACGATCGATTTCCACGGAAGCTTTCTTCAGACCGTTGATGAAACGGCTGTAGGACAGACCGTTCTGGCGGGAAGCCGCGTTGATACGGGCAATCCACAGCTGACGGAACTGACGCTTCTTGGCGCGACGGTCACGGTAAGCGTATTGACCGGCCTTGATCACGGCCTGGAAGGCAACGCGATAGACGCGGCTACGAGCACCATAATAACCTTTAGCGGCCTTCAGAACCTTCTTGTGACGGGCACGAGCGGTTACACCACGTTTTACTCTTGGCATCTCAAATCCCCCTCAATTACAGGTTAGGCAGCATACGGTCGACCAGCGGCTTATCCGCAGCGGCAACCATGTGAGTGTCGCGCAGCTGACGCTTACGCTTGGAGGATTTTTTGGTCAGGATGTGGCGCAGGTGAGACTGCTTGAACTTATAGCCACCAGACGCGGTTTTTTTGAACCGCTTGGCAGCGCCACGATGGGTCTTCATTTTAGCCATTACGAATAACTCCGCATTGTTAACGTCTAACAACCAGGGCGAACGGGCCAGATTGGCCCGCTACTTGTGGGCGCCTGGTTATTTCTTTTTAGGTGCCAGCACCATCACCATCTGGCGGCCTTCCATTTTCGGGAAGGACTCGACAACAGACAGCTCTTCGAGGTCAGCCTTGATCCGCTCAAGCAGGTCACGACCCAACTCTTGGTGCGCCATTTCACGACCGCGGAACCGCAGGGTGATTTTGGCTTTGTCACCGTCTTCCAGAAAGCGAACCAGGTTGCGCAGTTTTACCTGGTAGTCGCCTTCATCTGTGCCAGGGCGGAATTTGATTTCCTTCACCTGGATCTGTTTCTGCTTTTTCTTTTGTTCTTTTGCGCTTTTTTGTTTCTCGTAGAGGAACTTACCGTAGTCCATGATCTGGCAGACCGGCGGCTCAGCGTTAGGGCTGATCTCAACCAGGTCCATTTGGGCTGCTTCAGCCTGGGCCAGTGCGTCCTGGATCTTCACGACGCCGATCTGCTCGCCTTCGGCACCGATCAGGCGCACTTCTGGGATACGGATCAGGTCATTGATACGGTGTTTCGGTTTCTGCTGGACCACTGGGCCCCGTCTTCCGCCTTTAATACGTTATTCCTCCACGGTTTGTTGTCCCCGGCTGGCGATTTCGCCTTCGAGCTTGGCGATAAAGTCAGCCAGCTGGAATTTGCCGAGATCTTGTCCTTTGCGCGTGCGGACGGCAATTTCGCCGGATTCCCGCTCTTTGTCCCCCACAACCAAGAGGTAGGGAACGCGCTTAAGCGTGTGCTCGCGGATTTTAAAGCCAATCTTCTCGTTTCTCAAGTCGGCCTTGGCGCGAATACCCGCTCTTTCAAGGGTTTTTACCACATCCTGCACATAATCGGCCTGGGCATCGGTGATATTCATCACCACCGCCTGGGTCGGCGCCAGCCAAGCAGGGAAGAAGCCGGCGTACTCTTCGATAAGGATACCGATGAAACGCTCCAAGGACCCGAGGATGGCGCGGTGGATCATCACCGGCACCTTGCGGTCATTGTCTTCGGCCACAAAAGAGGCGCTCAGACGACCCGGCAGGGCGAAGTCCAGCTGCACGGTACCACATTGCCAGGCACGGTTGAGACAATCGTGCAGGGTAAATTCGATTTTAGGGCCATAGAAGGCGCCTTCACCGGGCTGCAGGTCGAACTCGATACCCTTGGCCTTGAGGGCTTCTTCCAGGCCTTTCTCGGCCTTGTCCCAGATGGCATCGGAACCGATGCGCTGCTCGGGGCGGGTAGAGAGTTTAACCTTGATGTTTTCAAAGCCGAAAGTGGCGTAAGTGCTGTACACCATGTCGATGCAGCTGGCCACTTCCGCCTGGATTTGGTCTTCGGTACAGAAGATGTGGGCGTCATCCTGGGTAAAGCCACGGACCCGCATCAGGCCGTGCAAGGCGCCGCTCGGCTCGTTGCGGTGGCAAGAGCCGAACTCGGCCATGCGCAGCGGCAGGTCGCGGTAGGATTTAAGGCCCTGGTTGAAGATCTGCACGTGGCCCGGGCAGTTCATCGGCTTGATGGCGTAGTCGCGGTTCTCGGAGCTGGTGGTGAACATGGCGTCCGCGTACTTTTCCCAGTGGCCGGAGCGCTCCCAGAGCACCCGGTCCATCATCAAGGGGCCCTTGACTTCCTGGTAGTCGAACTCGCGCAGTTTTTCGCGGATAAAGGTCTCGAGCTGGCGGAAGATCAGCCAGCCGTCGTTGTGCCAGAACACCATGCCCGGGGCTTCTTCCTGGAAGTGGAAGAGATCCAGTTGCTTGCCGATCTTGCGGTGGTCGCGTTTTTCCGCTTCCGCCAGCTGCACCAGGTAGCTGTTAAGGGCTTTCTTGTCGGCCCAGGCGGTGCCGTAGATGCGTTGCAGCATCTTGTTCTTGGCATCGCCACGCCAGTAGGCGCCGGACACCTTCATCAGTTTGAAGTGGTGACAGAACTTCATGTTCGGCACGTGGGGGCCACGGCACATGTCGACGTATTCTTCGTGGTGGTAAAGGCCCGGACGGTCATCACGGCTGATGTTCTCGTCCAGAATGGCCATCTTGTAGCTTTCGCCACGGGACTCAAAGGCGTCGCGGGCTTCTTGCCAGCTCACCTTTTTCTTGATGACGTCGTAGTCCTTTTCGGCCAGCTCATGCATGCGCGCTTCCAGCTGCTCCAGGTGTTCCTGGGTCAGGGGGAAGTCCAAGTCCACGTCGTAGTAAAAGCCGTTGTCGATCACCGGGCCTATGGCCATTTTGGTCTGGGGCCACAGCTGCTTGATGGCATGGCCCAGCAGGTGGGCACAGGAGTGGCGCAGGATCTCCAGGCCGTCGGTGTCCTTGGCGGTGATGATGGACAGGCTGGCATCCCTGTCGATAAGGTCGCTGGCATCCACCAGCTCGCCGTTGACACGGCCGGCGATGGTCGCCTTGGCAAGGCCTGGGCCTATATTGAGGGCCACATCCATCACGGATACGGGGTTGTCGAACTGGCGGACGGAACCGTCTGGCAGGGTAATAGCAGGCATGAGCTTTCCTTTGTCAGTGGTGACCCGTACCAAGGGCCACATGAAAAATAACAGATTGAAATGTCAGTTGCTTACCACCCAAACCAAGGGCGTCTCGGCAGCGGGATCCCCGCCCTGACCTAAAAGCGAAGGGCAATGATAGCGGCGATAATGACCGGCGCGCAACGGCCATGAAGCACAGCGGCTCGCCTTGGTCGCAAACCAGGGGCTGGGCACCGCAGCAAAGGCCCCTGCCCTTGGGCCCTGCTGCTAGGGTGAGAGCACCGACAACAGGAGCAAAAGACCATGAAAAAGACCCTGCTTGCCACCGCCTTGCTGCCGCTGCTGGCCCAGGCGCAAACCCCGCCCCCGGCAGAAAATCCGGCCCTCTATCAGGTGGTGGACGCCGTCAACGCCGAGCGGCTGCAAAAGGACGTGACCAAGCTGGTGGGCTTTGGTACCCGCCATACCCTGTCCGACACCCACTCCGATACCCGAGGCATAGGGGCGGCTAGGCGCTGGTTGGAGCAGGAATTCAACGCTATCAGCAAAGACTGCGGCGGCTGCCTGGAGGTGATCACCGTCAAGGGCACCGTCAGTGGTGAAAAAAGGGTCCCCAACCCCACCGATATCGTCAACGTGGTGGCCATCAAATGGGGCAGTGAAGACAAAAAACGCATGGCGATGATCACCGGCGATATCGACTCCCGGGTCTCTGACGTCATGGATTTTACCAGCGACGCTCCCGGCGCCAACGATAACGCTACCGGTGCGGCCGCCACCTTGGAAGCGGCCCGGGTGCTCAGCCACCATGACTTTCCCGGCACCCTGGTGTTCGCCGCCCTTTCCGGTGAAGAGCAAGGCCTTTTTGGCGGCAAGATCCTGGCCCAATACGCCAAAGACCATGGCTGGAACATCGATGCGGTCATCAATAACGACATGATTGGCAACACCAGTGGTATCGACGGCATTGTCGACAACCACACCATAAGGGTATTTTCCGAGGGCACACGCGCCGTGGAAACCCCACAAGAGGCCAACTACCGGCGTTTTACCGGCGGTGAGTTGGACTCCCCTTCCCGTAACCTTGGCCGTTATATCAAGGCACTGGCCCACCAATACCAGCCGATGCTGGACGTGATGATGGTCTACCGCCTGGACCGCTTCGGCCGGGGTGGCCACCACAGGCCCTTTAACGAAGCAGGCTTTCCTGGGGTGCGGCTGATGGAGGCCCATGAAAACTACCACCGCCAGCACCAGGATCTGCGCACCGAAAACGGCATTGCCTACGGCGACGTCCTGGCCGGGGTCGATTTTGACTATGTGCGCAAGGCAACGGTCCTTAACGCCCTGACCCTGGCCTCCCTGGCCTGGGCCCCCAAGCCTCCGGAAAACGTCAAGATTGACGGGGCGGTAAGCGCCGATACCCAGCTGTCTTGGACCCTGGGCCAGGACAAACAGCTGGCCGGCTACAAGGTGCATTGGCGCTTGACCACCGAACCCACTTGGTCCCACAGTCGCTATGTGGGCAAGGTGGACAGCTATCGCCTTAAAGGAGTGGTCATTGACAATTATTTCTTCGGTGTTTCGGCGGTCGCCAAAGATGGCAGCGAAAGCCCTGTGGTATTCCCGGGCCCGGCCGGGGCTTTCTAAATGGTTGGGGGCCCTGTTGCTGGCCCCCTTGGCCTCCTTTGCCGGCCCCTGGACCTTGAAAAGCCAGCAGGACGGCATCAGCCTTTGGACCCGTGAAAATCCACAAGGCCTCGTGGACATAAAGGGGCAATGTGAGGTGGTGACCCGCTTGTCGGCCTTTGTGGCGGTAATGGAAGACATGGCCAGCATGCCCAAGTGGGTGGCCCACAACGCTGGCACCCGGCGCCTGGCCAAACCCTCAGCCACCGAAGACATCATCCACAGCCGTTTTCACCTGCCCTGGCCCGCCAAGGACAGGGACATGGTGACTTATTCGCGCTGGTCCCAGGGCGAGGACGGGGTCTTGCACCTGGATATCGAAGACAGGGGTCAGGCCTATCCGGCCGAACCCGGGTACCTGCGCATGAATGGGGTCGAAGGTCATTGGACCCTGACCCCCCAGGGAGGCGGCCTGACCGAGATAAGCTACCAGGGCAGCGCCGATCCGGCCGGGCTGTTACCTCACTGGCTGGTCAACCGCATTGCCACCCGCTCGACCCGCCAAACCTTGGCAGGGCTCTGTGGGCGCATCACGGCCCTGGATTACCAAGACAGCCAGTACCCCTTTGTCACAGAACCTCCGGCCACCCGCACCCGCTCCGAGCGGCGCTGACGCCATTAAACTGTCATGACCCTGTGGCAGACTGATTGCCGTCAACCACCGCCATGCAGGAGTGCAGCATGGTCAAGTCACCCAACAATGCTTCCTTTACCAAAGCCCTGCCTGGGCTTTGCCGACGCCTGGTTCCTTACCAGCAACAGTTGGCACTCTTGGAGAACCGCCGCCAGGCGCAGCGATCCGCGCTAAGCTCTTAACACAGAGCTTTTGCCGGGAGCAGACCATGTGGCATGCCCTTCAGACCGAGATCAGCGCCTTTCTTGGCCGGCCCTACCCCCTGGCGGACCGGCACCTGATGCAGCGCAGCCCCCGCTGCCAACTGTATCGCATCAGCGACGGCCAACTGGCGTTGTTTGTTAAACTCACCGACGCTTGCCACGGTGACCAGCTCAGGGCCGAAGCCTTTGGCCTGGGTGAATTGTCGCGCTTTGGTCCCCTGCAAACCCCGGAAGTGGTCTGTGTTGGCACCACCAAGGGTTTTGGTTTTTTGGTGATGGAATACCTGCCCTTTAGCTCCCCAAGCCGCCTGGGTTGGCAGCGCCTGGGTGAAGGCCTGGCGGCCCTGCACCAACGCCAGGACCAGGCCATGTACGGTTTTGATGACGACAATTTCATCGGTGACAGCCCCCAACCCAACCCCTGGCACAAACACTGGTACCGGTTTTTCGGTGAACAGCGCTTGGCCTATCAATTGGAACTGTTGGCGGAAAAGGGCTTGGCCCTGGAGGCCAGTAGCGGCTTATTGGACATCGCCGGGAGGTTGTTGAAGCATCACCAGCCGGGGCCCAGCCTGCTCCATGGGGATCTGTGGCGGGGCAATATTGGTTTTGTGGACGACCACCCTGTGGTGTTCGACCCGGCCTGTTACTACGGGGACCGGGAGGCCGACATTGCCATGACCGAACTGTTTGGGCGCTTTGACCCGGACTTTTACGCCGCCTACGATGACGACCTGCCGTTACCGGACGACTACGAGGCCAGGCGCGAGCTGTACAACCTCTACCACCTGCTCAACCACGCCAACCTCTTTGGCCCTCATTACCTGGAACAGGCCCAGCAAAGCGCGGCGCGCCTGCTGGACCTTTATGGGCATCAGTAACGAGGCCTGACCACCACATACTGGCTGCCGCCGTCTACCGGCAGGTACCAGATACCATTGGCCACGTAGTAAAGGCGGCCTTCGTAGGCAATTTTCTTGGTGGGGCCGACGATGGCGTCCACCACGGTACCGGGGCTCAGGTCGCCACCGCTGTAACCGTTATAACCGCTGTATCCATTGTCTACGACCTGGTAGGAACCGGCAGGTGGCCTGTCCACATAAGTGTAGCCGCTGCCATTTTGGCGGTAATAGGCGTTGTCGACGATGGCATAAGTCACCCCAGCCAGGATGGCAAAGGTGGCGATACCGGCCAGGGCATCCCTGTGGTAATAACGGTGGCGCGGTGCTGGCCCGTAATGGTGATAACCGGGTTTGACCACGATGACCTTGCTGCCGTGACCATGGCCGTGACCGTGGCGGCCCCAGCGGTCTGCCTGGGCAGCCATGGGCGCCAGGGCAAGGCCGGCAATGGCCAGGCTACAGATAAGGGCATTTTTCATGGCAGTCTCCTTTGGTCTTGCTCATGACTAAGTATGCGGCCTTGCCTTAAACACAGCTGAACACAACAGGGTAAAAAAGCGTAAAGCCCCGTGACCGGGGCTTTGACGTTAGCGGCCTTCAAGGACCCTGTAGCTACCTGCCGGCGGCTGGGCCACGTATTCGTAGCGGTCACCGCGTTGCTTGTAGTAGACGTTGTCGACGATGGCATAGGTCACCCCGGCCAGCACCGCAAAGGTGGCTATCTTGGCCAGGTTGTCCCTCTGGTAGGAGCGGTGACGGGGCGCAGGCCCCCTGTGGCGATAGCCTTCCTTGACCACAATCACCCGGTCCCGGCTGTAGTGATGGCCACGTTCCTTGTGATGATGACCCTTGTCCTTGTGGTGATGGCCGTGGCCATGGTCTCCGGCGCTGGCGGCCAGGGGGGTCAGCGCCAGGGCGGCGATGGTCAGGCTGCAGATAGTCATTGTTTTCATGGCAGTCTCCTCTTGCTTCTCTCGACGCCACAGTAGGCAGGGCTACCCAACCCCTACCTGAATGCGCGAAAAAATACCCGGCCCGGTGCCATACTTGATGTCATCGGCCAGTGCGGAGCCTGTCATGGACGCCGTAAAACAATGGCGGGTGGAATGCCCCAATTGCGGGCACCCTACCTTCATCACCATAGAGCCTGACGACGTGGGCCAGGACTTTGTCGAGGACTGCGCCAACTGTTGCAGCCCCATCCATATCCAGGTCAGCGAAGACCAGGACGGCACCCTGCTGGTGCAGGTGGACGGGGAAGACGAACAGCTTTACTGAATTATTCTTCCACCAGCCATTGGCAGCGGTACTGCCCTGCCCCTTTGGCCAGTACCTTGTCCAACCAGGGCAAAGCCTCGTCCATGGCCGCCTTGAGGGTCCAGGGGGGGTTGATCACCAAGACTCCGGCCGAGGTCATACCGTGCTGGTCGGTATCGGGCCTAAGGCCGTGTTCGATACGCAGCTGCTTACGGATACCGGTCGCCTTAAAAGCCGCCATCATGGCTTCGACCCGGGCCCGTTCCACCACCGGGTACCAAACAATGTAGGTGCCGGTGGCAAAGCGCCGGTAGGCGTCGCCGATGGCATTCACCACCGCCTGGTAATCGTCTTTTAGTTCATAGGGTGGGTCCATCACCACCAGGCCGCGTTTCTCCTTTGGCGGTAGCTTGGCCACCAGGGTCTCGTAGGCGTCCGCCTGCTCGATACGCACTTGCCGGTCCCGCTCGAAAGTCCCTTGCAACAACTTAAGGTCGGCCGGGTGCAGCTCGGTCAGGAACAGCCGGTCATAGGGCCTTAGCAGCTGGCGTACCAGCCAGGGTGAGCCGGGGTAATGGACCAGCTCACCGGGGTTCATGGCCTTGACCACGTCCAGGTAAGGCAGCAGCGCCGCCGGCGGCTCGGCGGCGGCCAGCACCTTTTCGATACCGTCCCTGTACTCACCGGTTTTCTGGGCCTTGGCGTCCCCCAGCAGGTAACGGCCGGCACCGGCATGGGTGTCGTGGACATAGAAGGGCTTGTCCTTCTGGGCCAGGTAGTCCACCACCAGAGCGATAACGGCGTGTTTAAGGACGTCGGCATAGTTGCCGGCATGAAAGGCGTGGCGATAGCTGAGCATGGTACTGGCCTGACTGGAAAGTTGCGGGCATTCTAAAGCCAAGGCTCCCACAAATCATCCGCCCATGTATCACTTGCACCCTGCCATCAAGCATGCCCAAGCCATGGCCCAGAACCTGGCGGCCGACACCGGTCGGGAACTGGACGACTGGCGCGCCCTGGTCGAGGCCGAAGATCCCAAGGACCCCAAGGCCTGGCTCAAGGCTGAATATGGCCTGGGGGCGGCCACCGCCGGCCTTATCCTCGACCCCTACAGCACAGACGAAGACCATTACCTGGCCCAGGCGCCAGCCATGGTGGACGCCCAATACAGCGGCAAAAAGGCGGCGCTGCGCCCCTTGTATGACGCCATCGAGGATCTGTTGTTGTCCCTGTCGGACGAGGTCAAGCTATGCCCGGCCAAGACCCAGGTGGCGGCCTATCACAACAAGGTGTTTGCCACCGTCAAGGCGGCCAGCATGCAGGCCATCGAGCTGGGGCTGGCCCTGGGGCCGGAGCGCCCTTTTGAGGGGCGTTACCAAAGCACCGGGGGCCTGGAGAAAAAGGACAGGATCACCCACAGGGTGCGGTTGACGTCGGTCAGCGAACTGGACCAGGAGCTGCAAGAGACCCTGGCCCAGGCGTTCGAGCTGGGCCGTTAGGAAAGGGCAGCGATCTCAGCGTCGGTCAGGGGCCGGTATTCCCCTTCGGCCAGGGCCGGGTCCAGCTCCAGGGGACCTATGGCTTCGCGGTGCAGGTCCACCACCTTGTTGTCCAGGGCGGCAAACATCCGTTTGACCTGGTGGTACTTGCCTTCGCTGATGGTCAGCAGCACTTCGCAGGCATCGATGCGCTCCAGTTGGGCCGGTTTGGTCAGATGGCGCTCGCCGCGCAGCTGTACCCCTTCTTGAAAACGCGCTTCGGCATCTTCCACCAACGGATCGGCCAGCCATACCCGGTAGCGCTTGGGGCAGTCATGTTTGGGGCTGGTTACCTTGTGGGACCATTGGCCGTCGTCGGTGAGCAGCACCAGGCCGGTGGTGTCCAAGTCCAGGCGCCCGGCCATGTGCAGGCCGAAACGGTCGCGGTCTTCCAGCAGCATCAGCACCGAGGCGTGCTCGGGGTCGTCGGTGGAGCAGACATAGCCTTTTGGCTTGTGCAGCATCAGGTAGCGGTTGCCCATGGCCCGCATGGGCTCGTCGTCCAGGCACACCTGATCGGCCTCTCCCAGCTTAAACCCCGGATCCTTGACCACCTCCCCGTTCACGGTCACCCGCTCCTTGTGCATCAGCCGTTTGACCTCGGCCCGAGAGAAGTCGGAGTTGTCCGCCAAAAACTTGTCCAAACGCATCGTTACACGCCTTAAAGCAAAAGGAGCGGCATTTTACTCTGAAATGGCGCCGATACCCACTTAACCTTCCCCGGCATTTGCCTTAGGCTATGGGAAGATCTCACTGCCCACCCACCTTTTGGAAAACCGAACATGTTCGAAAGCCTGCAAGCCCTGCCCGCTGATCCCATCCTCGGTCTGTCCGTGGCCTACCAGAAAGACAGCAACCCCAGCAAAGTTGACCTGGGGGTGGGTGTCTACAAGACCGAAACCGGCGCCACTCCCATCATGAAGGCGGTGGCCTTGGCCCAGCGTCACCGTATCGACACCGAGACCACCAAGACCTACATCAGCTCAGCAGGGGATGCCGGCTTTAACGACAAGATAGCCAAACTGGTGTTCGGTGAAGACAGCCCGGTGCTGGCCCGCCAATGCACAGTGTCCACCCCGGGCGGTACCGGCGCCCTGCGCATGGCTGGCGAATTCATCAAGCGCTGCAACCCCGGCGCCACCCTGTGGGTCACCAACCCCACCTGGGCCAACCACAACGCCCTGTTCCAAGCCGCCGGCCTGGTAGTCAAGTCGTTCAGCTACTTCGACAAGGCCAACTCCTGCGTGGATTTTGACGCCATGATGGCCGACCTGCAGGCCGTACCCAAAGGGGACGTGGTATTGCTGCACGCCTGCTGCCACAATCCCTCAGGGGCCGACCTCAACCAGGCCCAATGGCAGGCCTTTGCCCAACTCGCCAAGGACAAAGGCTTTACGCCGCTGCTGGACATGGCCTACCAGGGTTTTGGTGAAGGCCTGGAAGCCGATGCCTATGGCCCGCGCCTGCTGGCCGAGACCTTGCCCGAGCTGCTGCTGACCACCTCCGGTTCCAAAAACTTTGGCCTGTACCGGGAGCGGGTCGGTGCCTTTACCCTGGTGGGGGATTCCAGCGCCAAGGTGGACATCCTGTCCAGCGTGCTGCAAAACGTAGCCCGCTGCATCTACTCCATGCCGCCGGCCCATGGCGCCGCCATCATCGACATCATCCTGGGCTCTGAGGAGCTGACCGCCCTTTGGCAAGATGAGCTGGCCGAGATGCGCGGCCGCATTCATGAACTGCGTGCCCTGTTGGTGGAAAAACTCCATGCCCGTCAGGACAAAAAAGACTTCTCCTTCATCACCCGCCAGTACGGCATGTTCTCCTTCCTGGGGATCGACAAGGAACAGGTGCACCGCCTCAAAGACGAGTTCTCCGTCTACATGGTGGACTCGAGCCGCATGAACGTGGCCGGCATCAACCACAACAACGTCGACTATCTGGCAGACGCCATCACCAAGGTGCTCTAAGCCAGGCGCAAAAAAAGCCGCTCAACTGAGCGGCTTTTTTATGGGTTTATTCGGCCAGGACCTTGCCTTCGCGGCGCGGGTCTGCCCCACCCTGCCAGCGCCCGTCCGGCAGGCGCCAAAAGCCCTGGAGGCCAGAGTTAAGGTCAATCAGGCGTACGTCATGGCCACGGGCCTTGAGCCCTTCAACCCAGTCTTCGGCAACAGTGCCCTTTTCAAGGGCGGTGTAGTCGTTGCGGTTGGTGACATTGGGCATGGCGATGGCATCTTGGATGTCCATGCCGCCGTCGATAACGTTGACCAAGGTACGGGTCACGTAGTTGATAATGCGTGAGCCACCAGGGGAGCCAATAAGGCCCTGAAGCTGACCCTGATAGAGCACCATGGACGGCGCCATGGAGCTGCGGGGCCGCTTGCCCCCCTGCACCCGGTTGGCCACCCAGCGGCCCTGCTCGTCTTTGGCACCGAAGTTGAAGTCGGTAAGTTCGTTGTTGAGCAAAAAGCCCCCCACCATCAGGGTGGAGCCAAAGCCCATCTCGATACTGGCGGTCATGGACACGGCGTTGCCGTCCTTGTCGATGGCCACTAGGTGACTGGTCGAGGGCAGCTCCGGGCTCTTGGTCAGGGCCCTTGGGGCCAATTCGCCGGCTACCGCCGGTTGATCGGCATCGCCAATCAGGCCGGAGCGGCGGGTCAGGTAGCTGTCGTCCAGCATGGCGGCCATGGGCACTTCAACAAAGGCCGGGTCCCCTTCGTACAGGTTGCGGTCGGCAAAGGCCAACCTGGATGCCTGGGTAAAACGATGGATCGCCGGCACATCCCAGTTGGCCAGGGCCGGTAGCTTGTTGAGGATCCCCAGTTGCTGCACCACCACCAGGCCACCGGCCGGGGGCGGCGCACTGCACACCTGGTACTGGCGGTAGGGGCCGCACACCACGTCGCGCCAAACAGGCTGGTAGTCTTTGAGGTCGGCCAGGGTCATCTGCCCGGGATTGGTGGCATGGCCACGTACCGTTTTCACCAGGGCTTCGGCAAGCTCACCTTCATAGAAGGCCTTGGGGCCGGCTTTGGCAATGGCTTCCATGGTCTTGGCCAGGGCCGGGTTTTTCAGCAAGGTGCCCGCTTTGAGGGGCTGGCCATGGGGAAAGAAGTAGTCCTTGGCGGTAGCAGAGGATTTAAGGCCGGGGTTCATCTCCATCCGCACCAGTTCGGCCAGGCGCGGACTGACTTCAAAGCCATCTTTGGCGAGCTTGATGGCCGGCTCAAACAGCTTGGCCCAGGGGAGCTTGCCGTAGTGCTGGTGGGCTTCCCAAAAACCTTTGACCAGGCCCGGCACCCCCACGGAGCGCCCCCCAACCAAGGCTTTGAAGAAGTCCATGGGCTTGCCGTCTTCCATGAACAGCTCCGGGGTGTCGGCCTTGGGAGCGGTTTCACGGGCATCCAGGGTCTGCATCCGCTGCTTATCCTGATCCCACAGCAGCATAAAGGCGCCGCCGCCCAAACCGGAAGACTGAGGCTCAACCAGGGTCAGCACCATCTCGGCAGCAATAACGGCATCCACCGCCGAGCCACCTTGCCTGAGCATGGCAAAGCCGGCCTCGCTGGCCAGGGGGTTGGCGGTGGCCATCATCAGCTTGGACCCCACCACCTTCTGCTGTTCAATCCGGCCTGTGGCCGCTTCCGGTTCCCGCACTTCGCCCTGGGCCAAAGCCAGGACAGGTAATAAGGCAAGCCAAGCCAGATGTCGCACGGCAGCACTCCTTCAAGTCATTGTGATCCCGGGGAATGCTGACAGGGGGCAATAAAAAAGGCAACCCGCAGGGGGTTGCCTCTTTGTTTCACGTAATGCATCTAGCAGAGCTGAGCATCTTCTTCCAGCTCGATGGGCAGTTCGTTGACCACCTCGTCTTGGAGCTGGTAGTAAGGCTCGTGACTCTCATGGTATTCCATGGGCCAGCCTCGTTATTGTAGGGTCGGCGCGCATTGTAACGTTTTCGTCAGTGGGTCTCTAGGTGTTTTTGCAGGAAATCACCCAGCTCTCCCGTCATGGGCAGGGCCTTGCCGGTTTTCTGGTCCAGGCAGACAAAGGTTATGGCGGCGTCAGCTACCAGGGTGTCGGTACCCTCAAGATATACGGCCTGCTTGACCACACCGGAGCGCTCAGACAGGGCGCCAAGGCCGGTGTCAACGCGCAGCTGCTGGCCCAGGGTGGCGGCAGCACGGTAATTAATGTTGATGTTCACCACCACAAAGGCAATGGCATGGTCTTGGAACCAGGCCAGTTCACCGGAATCTTCTAGCCAGCCCCAACGGGCTTCTTCCAAAAACTCCAGGTAACGGGCGTTGTTGACGTGCTGGTAGACGTCCAGGTGATAACCACGGACCTTGATGTGGGTTTGATGTACTGCCATGTGCTTCCTCATTGGTATTGGGCACGCACCTCGGCCGGTAGGCGGTCCAAGGCGCGCGCGATCAAGCCTTCGAAGGCCTGGTTTAGTGGCCCCAGTTCCAGCTGGGGCTCGATAATGGCAAGCGCCGCCATCACCGCCTCGACGGTACTGAGCGCCCCTGTCTTGCGGCTGCGGCGCAGCAAATAACGGCTCTGATCAGCCAGCGGCAAGTGCACCTTGGGCAGGGCCTGCAGCGCCGGGCTCTGCTCGTAGAGCCTCAGGGCCTTGCGCCAGGTGCCGTCTATGACCACCAGCTCTTCAGGGGGGCTAGCCAGTTCAGTCAGGCAGCAGCTGCCTGGCCCGGGAAAGAGCACTACGGCGCCGGGCCTAGCTTGCAACTCGGTAACGACCTCGGTGCGCAGCAGCTGGCAATTTACCAGGCTGCGTTCAACCAGCGCCGCCGTACCCAGGGGATGCTTTTCCTCCCCGGGGAATTGGATCAGAGTGACCGCCGTCCTGGCCACTATGGGTGTGACCAAGCAACAGACACAGTGGACCGTCAAGCGCCGACAGTCCGGGCAACTTGCTCGCGCCATGACTCCCCCTTAGGATGGAGGCCCATTCTAAGAAGAGTCACCCTCACATGCCACATCTGGTCGGAGCTTTTACCCTGATCGGCCTGAGCGGGCTGCTGGCATTGCTGCCCAACGACTGGGGGCAATGGCTGATTTATGACCGCCAGGCCATCCTAGACGGCCAACTTTGGCGCCTTGTTACCGGCCATTTGATGCACACCAACGGTTGGCACTTTGCCATGAACAGCGCCGGCGTCCTGGTGATCGCCTGGCTTCATGGCCGCTATTACCGCTTTGGGGACTGGTGGCTGCGCCTTGGCTACTTGGCCTTGATGACCAGCCTGGGGCTCTTGGTATTTAGCCCTGAGCTTTACTGGTATGTGGGGCTTTCCGGCGTGCTGCATGGGCTTATCTTGATGGGAGCGCTCGAGGACATCCGCTGTAGCGAGAAAACCGGCTGGCTTATTCTGTTGGGGCTGGCAATCAAGATTGGCTGGGAGCAGTGGATGGGGCCGTCGGCCGAGGTGGTCAGCCTGATAGGGGCACCGGTGGCAACCCAGGCCCACCTTTTTGGTGCCTTGGCCGCCCTGCCCTATGGCTTATGGGCCTTTAGACGAAAGAAAGGGGCCTAACGGCCCCTTTTGTTACTTGAAGCGAATTTTATCGGCGTTCGCGTCGAGAAGCTTGTCTCCAATGCCTTTCACCGCCTTGAGGTCTTCAAGGCTTTTGAAAGGACCATGGGCCTCTCTATATTCAACAATTAACGCTGCCTTTTTCGCTCCGACGCCCTTGAGAATGCGGGCGATTTCCTCTGCCGAGGCAGAATTTATGTCCACGGTCTCGGCCACCATTGGTGCCATGGCGGTAGTGCCTGACTCGGTTTCGGCACGGGTTGCCGGGACCACGCCACAGGCCAGCACGCTGGCCAACAATATCACTGACTGAAAAATCCGTTTCATAGGTGTTTCCTTTACCCAGATTGTTCCCTTGAGCACCTCCATCGCTCGACCCTAAGTATAGTCAGTTTTCAGCCTTGCAAGCTGTCATTGATGGCCTTGAGTACCGCCAGGGGATCGCCGGCCTGGGTTATGGGTCGCCCTATCACCAGAAAATCGGAGCCAGCCTCGATAGCGTCCATGGGGGTCAGCACCCGGCGTTGGTCACCGGCGTCACTGCCGGCAGGGCGTATCCCCGGCGTCACCAGTTTGAAGTCGCTGCCCAAGGTGCTTTTCAGCAGGCCTGCTTCCTTGGCGGAACAGACCACACCGTCAAGACCCGCCTGCTGAGTCAGTTTGGCTAGACGCAGCACCTGCTCCTGGGCTGTATCGGCGTCAACCCCCAACTCGGCCAGCTCGCTGTCGGTCATGGAGGTGAGTACGGTCACGGCGATAAGCAGCGGCGCCTTGTCACCATAAGGGGCCAAGGCCTCCTTGGCGGCACGCATCATGCGGCTGCCGCCGCTGGCATGGACATTGACCATCCACACCCCCAGCTCGGCAGCCGCAACGACTGCCTTGGCCACGGTATTGGGAATGTCGTGGAATTTAAGGTCAAGGAAGACGTCAAAGCCCCGCCCCACCAGGTCGCGCACCAGCTCCGGACCAAACAGGGTAAACATTTCCTTACCCACCTTGAGGCGGCACTGGGCCGGGTCAAGCTGGTCCACCAGGGCCAGGGCCTTGGCCTTATCGTCAAAATCCAGGGCCACTACGACCGGCTTGTCTTGCATGTTGTCTCCTTAATCGCCATCCAAACCACGGATGGGTTTGATCTGCCCCCACTGCTGGCAGGACGGGCACAGCCAGTAGCGCTTGTTGGCACTGAAGCCACAGTGGCGGCATCGGTAAGTGGGCCTGATACGGATCTGCTGCTCAACCAGTTCGGCCAGCAGGTTGAGGCTCTCCTTGGCCGAGGGTTCGGCCACCTTCTCACGCTGATACTGGATCAGGCGACGAAAGCCCTTAAGGGTGGGGTGGCGCTTGAGCTCGTCGAGCATCAAGTCCTCTGCACTGTCCAGGCCGGCCTGGGCCTGGGTCAGGTCGGCCAGGGCCAGCACCACCGACACGCCGCTGTCGCGAATAACCGCCCTTGCCAAAAACTCCCGATACCCCTCACTGTCCCCCAGGCGGCTGAACAGATCCGCTATCAGAGGCAGTACTTCACAGGTGTTGTCCGGATCGGTGCTGACCACGGGCACCAGGGCCGCCAGGGCATCATCCAATTTATTGGCCTGACGATAAAGTTGCGCCAGCCCTTCCCGGGCGCGGGTGCACCCCATGTCCACATCCAGGGCTTTCTTGTACTCCTTGATGGCGTCGCCGGTCTTGCCCTTGTCCTGGGCCAGCTCCGCCAACTGGCAATGGAAATGGCCAAGGGCCCGGTTGATAGCCGCCGGCCTGTCCTTGCCCATGGCCTTGGCCACTTTCACGGCCTGGTGCCAGTCCTTGGTATGTTGATAGATGGCCAGCAGCTGCTCTTGGGCCTGCTGGCGATGATCGGGATCGTCCTTGAGCTCGTCGAAAATGTTCTCCGCCCTGTCGTAGAGCCCCGCTACCATGAAGTCCTGGCCCAGCTCCATCATCGCCAGACGCCTGTCGTCCTCGCTGATGGATGGCCTGGCCACCAGGTTTTGGTGGATGCGGATAGCCCTGTCCACCTCGCCACGGCGGCGAAAGAGGTTACCCAGGGCCATGTGGGTCTCGAGGGTCTCGGCGTCCACCGCCAGCATGTCGATAAAGAGATCGACCGCTTTATCTGGCTGGTCAGACAGCAGGAAGTTGAGCCCCTTGAAATAGCGCTGCGACAAGCGGTTACGATGGACTTCCCGCTCCTGGCGCACACTGCGCCGCCCCATGTACCAGCCGTAACCGGCCGCTATGGGTAAAAGCAGGAACAGGAGTTCAACCATAACCTAGGCGTCTTTCGTCTGGGCGCGCAGCTTGCGTTGCAGGGTCCGGATCTTGAGCCTCTGTACCCAGCATTGCGTGCCAAGTACCAAGAACGCCAGTACGGCTCCCAGGGCAAAGGCGATCCCTAACCACTGACCTGCGGACAGGGTTTTCTGGGCGATCAGGTAGTTGACCGCGATCGGCTGAGCATTTTGGGCACCCACGGCCAAGGCCAGGGCAAAAATGAGGATGGCAAACAGCCATTTGATGAGGGTGACCACCGCACCTCCTGTGGGCATGAGCAAACGCCGCTATTATTGCCCAAAAGGGGCGTCAGACACAAAAACGGCATGCGATTGCATGCCGTTTTTTTCAGTGGTGCTGATCAGGAATCAGCGCTGAGGTTGACCCTCTCCCGCAGTTCCTTGCCCGGTTTGAAATGCGGGACCTGTTTGGCCGGCAATTCAACGGACTCTCCCGTCTTGGGATTACGCCCGACTCGGGGCGCTCGGTAATGCAGGGAAAAGCTACCAAATCCCCGGATCTCAATGCGTTCCCCTGCTTCCAGGGTATTGGCCATCTGCTCCAGAATTTCTTTAACTGCCAGTTCCAGATCCCGCGCGGGCAGGTCGGCGTACTTGGCGGTCAAACTCTCAATGAGTTCTGATTTGGTCATTTGGTCTTCCTCGGCGCCAAGGAGGTGGGGCACTTTGCCCCACCCACCTGATTAGTCTTCGCTCTTGGCGGCTTTGAAAGCTTCAGCCATGGCGTTCGGGATGACCGCATCTTCCTGGTTGTTCAGGTGATCGATGGCATCACGCTCGTCTGCTTCATCCTTAGCGCGGATGGACAGGGAGATGGTGCGGTTCTTACGGTCAACACCCATGAACTTGGCTTCAACTTCTTCGCCGGCTTTCAGCACGGTAGAAGCGTCTTCGATGCGCTCACGGGAGATGTCGGAGGCACGCAGGTAGCCTTCAACACCTTCGCCCAGATCGATGGTGGCGCCTTTGGCGTCAACAGCGATCACGGTACCAATAACGATAGCACCTTTCTTCTTATCGTTCAGGTAGTTGTTGAACGGATCGGCTTCCAGTTGCTTAACGCCCAGGCTGATGCGCTCGCGCTCGGCATCCACTTGCAGTACAACGGCGGTGATTTCTTCGCCTTTCTTGTACTCGCGAACGGCTTCGTCGCCGGTAGCGTTCCAGGAGATGTCGGACAGGTGAACCAGACCGTCGATGCCGCCGTCCAGGCCAATGAAGATACCGAAGTCGGTGATGGACTTGATCTTACCGGAAACCTGGTCGCCCTTGTTGAAGCGGCCGGCAAACTCTTCCCAGGGGTTTTGTTTGCACTGCTTGAGGCCCAGGGAGATACGACGACGTTCTTCGTCGATGTCCAGAACCATAACTTCCACTTCGTCGCCCAGGTTGACAACCTTGGAGGGGTGGATGTTTTTGTTGGTCCAGTCCATTTCGGAAACGTGTACCAGGCCTTCAACGCCTTCTTCGATTTCAACGAAGCAGCCGTAGTCGGTCAGGTTGGTCACGCGGCCTTTGAGCTTGTGACCTTCAGGGTAACGCTCGGCGATGGAAACCCACGGATCGGCACCCAGTTGCTTGAGGCCCAGGGATACACGGGTACGCTCGCGGTCGAACTTCAGTACCTTGACGGTGATTTCGTCGCCGACATTGACGATTTCGGAAGGATGCTTAACGCGCTTCCAAGCCATGTCGGTGATGTGCAGCAGGCCGTCAACGCCACCCAGGTCTACGAAGGCACCGTAGTCAGTCAGGTTCTTAACGATACCTTTGACTTCCATACCTTCTTGCAGGTTTTGCAGCAGTTGCTCACGCTCAACGTTGTTCTCGGACTCGATCACAGCGCGACGGGAAACCACGACGTTGTTACGCTTCTGGTCCAGCTTGATGACCTTGAATTCCAGGTCTTTGTTTTCCAGGTGAGCGGTGTCGCGGATCGGGCGCACATCAACCAGGGAGCCAGGCAGGAAGGCACGGATGCCGTCCAGGTCGACAGTGAAGCCGCCTTTGACTTTGCCGTTGATGATACCGATAACGGTCTCGTTGTTTTCGTAAGCTTTCTCGAGCACCAGCCAGGCTTCGTAGCGCTTGGCCTTCTCGCGGGACAGGATGGTCTCGCCGAAGCCGTCTTCTACGGTGTCCAGGGCTACGTCAACAACGTCACCGACGTTAACGGTGATTTCGCCGTTGGCGTCTTTGAACTGTTCGGCAGGAATAGCGGACTCAGATTTCAGACCAGCGTCGACCAGTACGATGTCCTTTTGAACGCGGACAACGGTACCTTTAACGATGGAACCCGGGCGGGTTTCGATCTCTTTCAGGCTTTCTTCGAACAGTTGAGCAAATGATTCAGTCATGTGTGTCTGCTTATTTAACAAACCATGTGGCATCCGTCCGACATGGGGTTGTTCATGGTTTTCCGCGCCAATCCTTGGTGCGGAAGGGTTCTTACTTGGCCGCTGCCGGGATCTTGGCAACAACCTCCTGCCAGGCGGCATCGAGCACCTGCTCGATGGAAAGATGGCTGGTATCGATGATGACCGCATCCTCCGCTGGCTTTAGCGGCGCCACGGCGCGATTGGCATCACGCTCGTCACGCTCACGTATCTCGGTTAAAAGACGTTCAATTTTAGCATCCTGCCCAGACGCCAGCAACTGCTGAAATCGGCGCTCGGCGCGGACTTCGGCGCTGGCGGTCAGGAACAATTTAACCTGGGCATTTTTAAACACCACTGTGCCCATATCGCGGCCGTCGGCCACCAGGCCTGGGGCCTTTTGGAAGGCACGCTGACGGCGCAGCAGGGCTTCACGGACCCGGGGAAAGGCCGCCACTTTCGAGGCGGTATTGGCCACGTCCTGGGTACGGATGGCACTGGTGACGTCTTCCCCTTCGAGGATCACCTTGACCTGGCCGTCCTGGGGCTCGAACTGCACGTCCAGATGCGCGGCCAACGGCACCAGGGCCTCTTCGTCTTCCAGGGGGCACTGATGGTGAAGCGCCGCCAGGGCCAGCACGCGATAAATGGCACCGGAATCCAGGAAATGCCAGCCCAGCCGGTCGGCCAGGTGTTGGCACAGGGTACCTTTGCCTACACCGCTGGGCCCGTCTACGGTGACGACGGGTACCAAATCAGCCATAAAATCCTCCATTTCTACGGATGCAGGCCAAAACCTGCAGGCGTCGGGCGCGCATTATAGGGTAAAAGGCTGTCAATTACCTTGCCTAATCGCGCCAAAGCGTTCAAAGAAATCAGGAAAAGTCTTGGCGGTACACTTGGGATCGCGAATGCCTATGGGGCTCTGGCCCAGGGCCAGCAGGGCAAAACACATGGCCATGCGGTGATCGTTGTAGGTATCGATCTCGGCGTACTGGATGGCATGGCCCCGGCTGACACGGATGTAGTCCCTGCCCTCTTCCACCTCGGCGCCCACCTTCTTGAGCTCGGTGGCCATGGCATGGAGGCGGTCGGTTTCCTTGAGGCGCCAGTTGTAGATATTGCGGATAACCGTCTCACCTTGGGCAAAGAGCGCCGTGGTGGCCAGGGTCATGGCGGCATCGGGAATGGCATTGGCGTCGATGTCGATGCCTTTGAGCTCGCCCTTACGCACCCGTACCTGGTGCTCGCCCCACTCGACGACGGCGCCCATTTGCTCCAGGGCGTCCACAAAGTCCACGTCCCCTTGCAGCATGCCTTTGAAAAGGCCCTTGATGGTGACGTCACCGCCGATGGCGCCGGCGGCGGCAAAGTAGGAGGCGGAAGAGGCGTCCCCTTCCACGTAGTAGTGGCCAGGGCTGTGGTATTGGCTGTCCTTGGTGATGACGAAGGTCTGCTCATCGGGGCGCAGGGCCTTGACCCCAAACTGCGCCATCAGCCCCAGGGTCAGCTCCACATAGGGTTTGGACACCAGCTCGCCATCCACCTTGATAGTGACGTCCCCTTCACACAGGGGTGCAGCCATCAGCAGCGCCGACAGGAACTGGCTGGACAGGTCGCCCCTGACGCTCAAGGTGCCGCCGGCCAGCTTCTTGCCGTTAATTTTAAGGGGCGGGTAGCCCTCTTCCCCCAGGTACTGGATGTCGGCACCCAGTTGCCGAAGGGCATCCACCAGATCCCCTATGGGGCGCTCATACATGCGCGGCTCGCCGGTCAGCTCGAAGGTGCCCGGGGTTAGCGCCAGGGCCGCTGTCAAAGGGCGCATGGCAGTGCCGGCGTTACCCAGGAAAATGGCACCAACCGGGCTCTGGGGCTGCCAGGGACCGGCCACCACCAGATCGTCGCCCTGTTCACTGACAGCCACACCCAAGGCTTTGAAAGCGCTGCGCATATGGCGGATATCGTCGGCGTCCAGGACGTTACTCAGGGTAGTGGGGGCCTGGCAGAAGGCGCCCAGCAGCAAAGCCCGGTTGGACAGGGATTTGGAGCCGGGCATGGCCAGGGTACCGCTGACGCTGCCGCCGGCGGTCAGTTGCAGTAATTCCATGTTATTCATCCGAAAGCAAAGGCCAGACATCAAACTGATGCCCGGAAATCAAAAACCAGTGATCACCCACCGCCTCGCCGGGGCCCTGGGCCGCCAACTGCCAATGGCCCCCTTTGGCGCCGTCGGCGGTCAGCAGGAAACCGGCCTGCTGGCCGTGGCGAAAAGCCGCCGCCACCAACAGACCTTTGAGACTGTCAGGCAAAGGGCCCAGCCACAGGGCGCCGTCCGCTTCCCCTTGGAAAACGGCGGCAAAAGGGTCCTGGGTGGTGAGGGTCTGGGTGTAACGACCCAGCAGGGCCTTGGCCAACTGCGGGCTTTGGCTGGCGATACAAAAGCGGCCCTGGTGCCCCCGGCACAGGGACACCCAGTCCCGGCAGAACTGGCGCACCACAGGCGCAGGCAGGTCGGGGAAACCCTGTACCCGGCTTTCCACCAGGGCAAACTCGCGAGCCGGGTCGAACACCCGGCCCCCTTTGAGTTCCCCCAGGGTGTCGGCCAGGGCCAACCTTTTGCCCAGCAAGGACAGCAGGGCCTGATCGACCTCGTCTATCTGCTGGCGCAGCCGCTCAAGCTCAGCCATGACGGGCGGCAAAGTCCTGCATGAAGGCCACCAGGGCCTGGGTGCCGGCCAAGGGCATGGCGTTGTACATGGAGGCGCGCATACCGCCCACGAAGCGGTGGCCTTTAAGGGCCAGCAAGCCCAGGGCCTCGGCTTCGGCGAGGAAGGCCTCGTTGAGGCTTTCGTCCTTGAGCTGCCACACCACGTTCATTCGCGAACGGCAGCTGGCATCCACCAGGTTCTGATACAACGGCAGGCTGTCGATGGCGCCGTACAGGAGTTCGGCCTTGGCGGCATTGTGGGCTTCCATGGCGGCAACGCCACCCACTTCTTTGAGCCACTCGAACACCAGGCCAGCCAGGTACCAGGCATAGGTCGGCGGGGTATTGACCATGGAGCCCTGCTGGGCCTGCTGGGCGTAATCCCAGATGCAGGGCACCTGCATGTCATCCCGCAGCAAGTCGCTGCGCACAATCACTACCGCCAGGCCGGACGGGCCGATGTTCTTCTGGGCGCCGGCGTAAATCAGGCCGTATTTGCTGACATCGATACGACGGGACAGGATGCAAGAAGACATGTCCGCCACCAAAGGCACGTCCACTGCCGGCTCTTCGAACATCTCGATGCCGTCCACGGTTTCGTTGGGGCAGTAATGGAGGTACTTGGCTCCTGCTCTTACCTTGATGTCGACAGGCAACGCGATGGGCTTGGTGCTCATGTCGATTTCGGCGGCAATGGCCACGTCGCGAAAGCGCTTGGCTTCCTCGAAGGCGGCCTTGGACCATTGACCGGTGATCAGGTAGTCGGCCTGCTCGCCTTCTTTGAGCAGGTTAAGGGGCACGGCGGTAAATTGGCTGCGGCCGCCGCCGGCCAGGAACAGCACCTTGTAGTTGTCGGGAATGGCCATCAGCTCGCGAAGGTCGGCCTCGGCTTTGGCCGCTACCGCCATAAAGGGCTTGTCGCGGTGGGACACTTCCATCACCGACACGCCCAGGCCTTGCCAGTCGATCATTTCACTCTGGGCGCGCTGGAGCACCGCCGGGGGCAGCATGGCGGGGCCTGCACAAAAATTGAATACTTTATTCATACAACCCTTTTAATACGTAAAAAGCGGCCTGGCGGCCGCTTTTGAATCACTCGTCGGCGCTCTCGCCTTCGACCTCTGGGACCACTTCCTCGTCCACTTCGGCGATGCGCTGCAAGCCAACAACCTTCTCATCCGTTGCGGTGCGGATAATGGTCACCCCTTGGGTGTTACGGCCGACCCGGGATACTTCGTTGACCCGGGTGCGCACCAGGGTGCCACGGTTGGAGATAAGCATAATTTCATCGCTTTCTTCAACTGCTACCGCACCAACCACCTTGCCGTTACGCTCGGAGACCTTGATGGACACCACCCCTTTGGTGGCCCGGCTCTTGGCCGGGTACTCGTCCTGGGCGGTACGCTTGCCGTAACCGTTCTCGGTGACGGTAAGGATGTCCACCTCGGCGCTGGGGATCACCATGGACACCACGGACTGACCGTCTTCCAGGTTGATACCACGCACACCGGTGGCGCCACGGCCCATGGCCCGCACCTGGTCTTCGCTAAAGCGCACCACTTTGCCTTCATCGCTGAACAGCATCACTTCGTTGCTGCCGTCGGTGATGGTGACACCGATCAGTTCGTCGCCCTCATTGAGGTTGACGGCGATGATGCCGTTGGAACGGGGGCGGCTGTACTCGGTCAGGGCGGTTTTCTTCACGGTACCGAAGGCGGTAGCCATAAAGATGTATTTGCCTTCTTCGTACTCGCGCACCGGCAGAATGGCGGTGATGCGCTCGTCCGCTTCCAAGGGCAGCAGGTTGATGATGGGGCGGCCACGGGCGGTGCGGCTGGCCAGGGGCAACTGGTAAACCTTGAGCCAGTAGAGGCGGCCACGGCTGGAGAAGCACAAAATGGTGTCGTGGGTGTTGGCCACCAGCAGCTGCTCGATGAAGTCTTCATCCTTCATCTTGGTGGCTGCCTTACCCTTACCACCACGGCGCTGAGCCTCGTAGTCGGCCAGGGCCTGGTACTTGACGTAGCCTTCGTGGGACAGGGTCACCACTACGTCTTCTTCGGCGATCAAATCCTCGATGGAAATGTCGGCGGAAGACTCGCTGATCTCGGTGCGGCGCTCGTCGCCAAACTGCTCGGCAACGGCCACCAGCTCTTCGCGGATCACTTCCATCAAGCGAGCCGGAGAGGCCAGGATGTGCAGCAGTTCCTTGATGAGGTCCAACAGACCCTTGTATTCGTCGAGGATCTTCTCGTGCTCAAGGCCGGTCAGGCGGTGCAGACGAAGGTCCAAAATGGCCTGGGCCTGCACTTCGGTCAGGTAGTATTTGCCGTCGCGGATGCCGTATTGCGGCTCCAGGCTCTCGGGGCGGGCGGCATCGGTGCCGGCGCCTTCGAGCATGGACGCCACGTTGCCCAGCTCCCAAGGGGTGCTGACCAGGCCGGCTTTGGCTTCGGCCGGGGTCGGGCTGCGGCGGATAAGCTCGATGACCGGATCGATGTTGGCCAGGGCAATGGCCAGGCCTTCCAGTACATGAGCGCGCTCGCGGGCTTTACGCAGTTCAAAGATGGTGCGGCGGGTCACCACTTCACGGCGGTGATTGATAAAGCACTCAAGGGAGTCCTTGAGGTTAAACAGGCGCGGCTGGTTTTGGTCCAGGGCCACCATGTTGATGCCGAACACCACCTGCATCTGGGTCAGGGAGTAGAGCTTGTTGAGCACCACTTCGCCGGCTTCGCCACGCTTGAGCTCGATAACCACCCGCAGGCCGTCTTTGTCGGACTCGTCACGCAGGGCGCTGATGCCCTCGAGGCGTTTTTCCTTGACCAGCTCGGCGATCTTTTCAATCAGCCGCGCCTTGTTCACCTGGTAGGGCAGTTCGTGGACGATGATGGTCTCACGGCCGTTGTCTTCGTTGACTTCCACCTCGGCGCGGGCACGGATGTAAATCTTGCCGCGACCGGTGTGGTAGGCGTCACGAATGCCGCTCTTGCCGTTGATGATGCCCTGGGTGGGGAAGTCGGGGCCCGGGATGTATTCCATCAACTCGTCGATGGTCAATTCCGGATTGTCGATCAGGGCCACACAGCCACCCACCACTTCTTTTAAGTTATGGGGAGGAATGTTGGTGGCCATACCGACGGCGATACCGGCGGCGCCGTTAACCAGCAGGTTCGGCACCCGGGTCGGCAGCACATCGGGGATCTGTTCGGTGTTGTCGTAGTTGGGAACGAAATCGACGGTTTCCTTTTCCAGATCCGCCAGCAGTTCGTGGGAGATCTTGGCCATGCGCACTTCGGTGTAACGCATGGCGGCAGCGGAGTCGCCGTCCACCGAGCCGAAGTTCCCCTGCCCGTCCACCAGGGTGTAGCGCATGGAGAAAGGCTGGGCCAGACGCACGATGGCGTCATACACAGCGGAGTCACCATGGGGGTGATATTTACCTATCACATCCCCTACTACACGGGCCGATTTCTTATAGGGCTTGTTCCAGTCGTTGCCGAGCTCGTGCATGGCAAATAGAACGCGCCTGTGTACCGGTTTGAGGCCGTCGCGCACATCGGGCAGAGCCCGGCCGACGATAACGCTCATGGCGTAGTCAAGGTAGGAGCTCTTGAGCTCGTCCTCGATACTGACCGGCACAATTTCTTTGGCCAGATCGCTCATCTCAGTCGTCCCTATTAAAGGTCTTCCAACAAAGTGAGCCACTATACCACAACGGTCGACGTTGACCATGAAAAGGCAACGCACTCAGGGCTATAATGCCCCGTCAGCCAATGTTGGAAGGTGAAGATGAATAACAACGTTGATAACGCCGAAATCGCCAAGTTCGAGGCCATGGCCCATCGCTGGTGGGATAAGGAAGGGGAATTCAAACCCCTGCACCAGCTGAACCCAGTACGGCTGGGTTTTGTCGAAGAGATGGCCGATGGTCTGGCAGGCAAGCGCGTGGTCGACATCGGCTGTGGTGGCGGCATTTTGAGTGAGTCCATGGCCCGCTTGGGCGCCGTGGTCACCGGCATCGACATGGGCGGGGAACCTCTGAACGTGGCCCGCGCCCACGCCGCCGAGGTTGGCGTAGACCTCCAATACCGGCAGATCACCGCCGAAGCCCTGGCCGAAGAGCTGCCCGGCCAGTTCGACGTGGTCACCTGCATGGAAATGCTCGAGCACGTACCGGATCCGCAGTCGGTGGTGAGCGCCTGCGCCAAGTTGTGCAAGCCAGGCGGCACCCTGGTGTTCTCCACCCTCAATCGCACGCCCAAAGCCTGGGCCCTTGGGGTCTTTGCCGCCGAGCGCATCCTGCGCTGGCTACCCGCCGGCACCCACGACTACCACAAGTTCATCAAGCCGGCAGAGCTGATGGGCTTTTGCGACCAGGCCGGTATCGTCAGCGAAAAGGCGGTGGGCATGAGCTACAACCTCTTTACCGGTCAGTTCAACCGCTCGGCACGCCTGGACATGAACTATCTGGTCGCCGCCAGGAAGCCGGCATGAGCGCGGTTCTTTTTGACCTCGATGGTACCCTGCTCGATACCGCCCCGGACCTGCGCCGGGCCCTCAACGAGGTGCTGGCGGCCCACCACAAGCCCCTTAAGACCCTGGATGAAGTGCGCCCCCATGCTACCCACGGCACCAAGAGCCTGCTGACCCTGGGCTTTGGGGAAGGGGCCTTTGAGCAAGAAGCGCTGCGCCAGGCTTTTTGGGACGCCTACCTTAGGGACATCTCCGCCGAGACCCGGCTCTTTGACGGCGTCGCCGAGCTGATCGGAGCCCTTAACCAGGCAGCCATACCCTGGGGCATCGTCACCAACAAGGTCACCCATTTAACGGTGGCCGCCCTGCCCCATTTCCCGGCCTTGGACGCCTGCCAGGCCCTGGTTTGTGGCGACACCCTGACCGAACGCAAGCCAAGCCCCCTGCCCCTGCTGCACGCCGCCGCCATGCTGGGGGTAGAGCCTGAGCATTGCCTTTATCTGGGGGATGCTCTAACCGATATGGAAGCGGCCCAGGGCGCCGGCATGCAGGGCCTGGTGGCCAGTTGGGGTTATGTGGATGACAGTCACCCTCGCTGGCCGGCCCAAGGGGTACTGACGCACCCCCTCGAGGTAACCAAGTGGTGCAAGATCAGTCGATCGGTCTTGTGATCGGATTTTTCTTCCCAGGGCTTGCTTTTTCAAAAGGGCGGCGACGCCCTTTGCCCTTACGTTAGTGGATACTCACAGGGGCAAAAAGCCACCACTTAGCAAACTTGAAAGCGACCCAATACCTCACTATCTTGTTCCTCGTATCGTAAAAAAACCCAATATCTTGTGTATCTAAAATACACAGGTCATACACGCCAGTGTCGAAGTAGTGTTGCCGGCGGTACTTAGGGAAAAGGCAGATAAGGTAAGCCATGAATAAGAACCTCCTCGTCACCAAGCGCAACGGCCAGCAGGAAGCGATCGATCTGGACAAGATCCATCGCGTTGTTACCTGGGCCGCCGATGGTCTCAATAACGTCTCTGTCTCCCAGGTGGAACTGCGCGCCCAGATCCAGTTCTATGACGGGATCAAGACCGCTGACATCCATGAAACCCTGATCAAGGCCGCCGCTGATCTGATCAGCGAAGAAGCGCCTGACTATCAGTACCTGGCCGCCCGCCTGGCGGTGTTTCACCTGCGCAAAAAAGCCTACGGTGAGTTCGAGCCCCCCCACCTGTTTGACCATGTCAGCAAGATGGTGGAGATGGGCAAATACGACAAACACCTGTTGTCCGATTATTCCCGCGAGGATTTCGACACCCTCAACGGCCTGATCGAGCACGGCCGCGACATGAACTTCTCCTACGCGGCGGTCAAACAGCTGGAAGGCAAATACCTGGTGCAAAACCGGGTAACCGGCGAGATCTACGAATCTGCCCAGTTCCTTTATATCCTGGTGGCCGCCTGTCTGTTCGCGGACTACCCCCACGATACGCGCCTGGACTACATCAAGCGTTTCTACGACGCCGTGTCCACCTTCAAGCTTTCCCTGCCCACGCCCATCATGTCCGGCGTGCGCACCCCCACCCGTCAGTTCAGCTCCTGCGTGCTGATCGAGACCGGTGACTCCCTCGATTCCATCAACGCCACGGCGGCTGCGATAGTCCGGTACGTCTCCCAGCGTGCCGGTATCGGTATCAACGCCGGCCGTATCCGCGCCCTGGGTAGCCCCATTCGCGGCGGCGAAGCCTTCCATACCGGCTGTATCCCCTTCTACAAGCACTTCCAGACCGCCGTTAAGTCCTGTTCCCAGGGCGGGGTCCGAGGTGGCGCTGCCACCCTGTTCTACCCCCTGTGGCACCTGGAGGTGGAGAACCTGCTGGTACTGAAGAACAACCGTGGCGTTGAGGAAAACCGGGTCCGGCACATGGATTACGGCGTACAGATCAACCGCCTGATGTACCAGCGCCTGATCAAGGGCGGCGACATCACCCTGTTCAGCCCCTCCGACGTGCCTGGCCTTTATGACGCCTTCTTTGCCGATCAGGCCAAGTTCGAAGAGCTCTACGCCAAGTACGAGCAGGACGAGTCGATCCGCAAACGCAGCGTCAAAGCCGTGGAGCTGTTCTCCCTGGTGCTGTCCGAGCGTGCTTCTACCGGCCGCATCTACGTGCAGAACGTGGACCACTGCAACACCCACAGCCCCTTTGACCCGGCTGTGGCGCCGGTGCGCCAGTCCAACCTGTGCCTGGAAATCGCCCTGCCCACCAAGCCGTTGATGGACATCAACGACGAGAACGGCGAGATTGCCCTGTGTACCCTGTCCGCCTTTAACCTCGGCGCCATCAGCGACATCAGCGAGTTCGAAGAACTGGCCGAGCTGGCGGTACGGGCCCTGGACAGCCTGCTGGACTACCAGGACTACCCGGTCAAGGCCGCTCATATCGCCACCATGGGCCGCCGCACTTTGGGTGTGGGCGTCATCAACTACGCCTATTATCTCGCCAAGAACGGCGTGCGCTACTCCGACGGCAGCGCCAACGGCCTGACCCACAAGACCTTCGAGGCCATGCAGTACTACCTGCTCAAAGCCTCCATGGAATTGGCCAAAGAGCGCGGCGCCTGCCCCATGTTCGATGAGACCACCTACGCCAAAGGCGTACTGCCCATCGACACCTACAAAAAGGACTTGGACAAGATTGTCGAAGAGCCGCTGCACCTGGATTGGGAACAGCTGCGCAAGGACATCGTCCAGCATGGCCTGCGCAACAGCACCCTGTCGGCGCTGATGCCCTCCGAGACCAGCTCGCAGATCTCCAACGCCACCAACGGCATTGAACCGCCGCGCGGCCACATTTCCGTGAAGGCCTCCAAGGACGGCATCCTGCGCCAGGTGGTACCGGACTACGAGAACCTCAAGAACGCTTACGAGCTGCTGTGGGACATCCCCAACAACGATGGCTACCTGCAACTGGTGGGCATCATGCAGAAGTTCATCGACCAGTCCATCAGCGCCAACACCAACTACGACCCGGCCAAATTCCCGGGCGGCAAGGTGCCGATGCAATCGATGATCAAGGATCTGCTCACCGCCTATAAATACGGTGTGAAGACCCTGTACTATCACAACACCCGTGACGGCGCCGCAGATGCCCAAAAAGATCTGTCTGCCACCGCCGCCAAGGAACCCCAGGCCACTGTCGCCATCATGGAAGAAGATGACGGTTGCGCCGGCGGTGCTTGCAAGATTTGATGATTTGAAGGGGGGCTAAGCCCCCCTTCCTCAGGGAGCCATTAGCGAATGCGTTACACCACTTTCAGCCGGGTCAACAACAATGCGCTGACCGAGCCGATGTTCTTCGGCCAGCCGGTCAACGTGGCCCGCTACGACCAACAAAAATATGAAGTCTTTGAAAAGCTGATTGAAAAGCAGCTGTCCTTCTTCTGGCGCCCGGAAGAAGTGGACGTCTCAAAAGACCGTGTGGATTTTTCCCAGCTGCCTGAGCACGAGCAGCATATCTTCCTGTCCAACCTCAAATACCAGACCCTGCTGGATTCCATCCAAGGCCGCAGCCCCAACGTGGCCCTGCTGCCCCTGGTGTCCATCCCTGAGCTGGAAACCTGGATAGAGACCTGGTCTTTTTCCGAGACCATTCACTCGCGCTCCTACACCCACATCATCCGCAATATCGTCGCCGATCCGTCGAAGGTCTTCGACGATATCGTGATGAACGAGGAGATCCAAAAGCGCGCCGACGAGATTGCCGGTTATTACGATGTGCTCATCGAGTACACCCAGATCTGGCAACTGCACGGCGAAGGCAGCCATCTGGTGGGCGGCAAGACCTATGAGATAAACCTCCGGGATCTCAAGAAAAAGCTCTATCTGTGCATGATGGCGGTCAACGCCCTGGAAGCCATCCGCTTCTATGTCAGCTTTGCCTGCTCCTTTGCCTTTGCCGAGCGCAAACTGATGGAAGGCAACGCCAAGATCATCAAGTTCATCGCCCGGGACGAAGCCCTGCATTTGAGCGGCACCCAGCAGATCTTGAACCTGATGCGCGACGGCAAGGAAGGCAACGAGTGGGCCGAAATTGCCATCGAGTGCCGCGCCGAGAGCGAAGCGCTGTTTACCCGCGCCGCCGAGCAGGAAAAGGCCTGGGCCAAGTACCTGTTTAAAGACGGTTCCATGATCGGCCTGAACGAGTCCATCCTCAGCCAGTACGTGGAATACATCACCAATGTGCGGATGAACGCGGTGGGCCTGACCCCGGCCTTTGCCACCACCTCCAACCCCATCCCCTGGATCAATGCCTGGCTGGTCTCGGACAACGTGCAGGTGGCGCCCCAGGAGTCGGAAATAAGCTCCTACCTGGTGGGCCAAATCGACGCCAATGTCGACCTTGGCGACCTGGACGACTTCGACCTCTAAACAAAAACCCCGCCCCGGCGGGGTTTTTTACAACTGCTCCGCGCAGTTGATCCAGATCCTGTGTTGGCCATCATAAGTGGTTACACTATGCGCAAATTGCGCACGGGCTCCCCATGATCAACAGCCGCCACTACCTGTCCTTTGACCGCATGAAAGACGGCACCCCCGTTTTCGTGCGCGCCGTGCGCCGGGAAGACAAGTACGCCCTGCTCAAGGCCTACGAGCACATGTCCGACCGTTCCATCTACTACCGCTTCATGCGCCCCAAATGGCAGATGAGCCTGGACGAAGCGGCCCGCTTTACCGACGTGGACTTTGAAAACCACGTGGCCATCGCTGCCGGCCATTACAGCGATAAAGGCGAAGAAGAGGCACTGGGCATAGGCCGCTACATAGTGCTGCCGGGCACCAAGGTCAAAAGGGCCGAATTTGCCTGTGCCGTGGTGGACAGCCTGCAAAGCCATGGGGTCGGCTTCATCCTCTTCAACCACCTGGTCAAAATCGCCCGGGAGCAGGGCATTGAAGAGTTCGTGGCCGAGGTATTGCCCCAAAACAGGGGCATGATAGGGGTCTTCAGGAAGTCGGGGCTGCCCACCCGCACCATCATGGAAGACGGTCTGCTGCGGGTGAACCTGGATCTGCGCCAGCGGCGCGAAGTGTTGGAGTGGGACTAACGCTGCTGGCGAAAACGCAGCGGTGTCTCGAATCCGTCGGAGTAGAGCTTGAGGGTGTCACCTTCCTGTTCCAGCCAGTTGGCCTTGCTCAGCCGGTCCAGGAACAGCCCTTCCCCCTGCATCAGCTCACCCAGGCAAGCCATCTTGGTGCTGCCGATGGCCCCCACCTGGAAGGCGGTACCGTTGACCAGCTGGTAAGAACCGAAATAGCGGTTACAGCCGCTGCTACCTGACAGCTTGCCGTCCGAGGTCAACCTCAGGGTCACCCCCTTGGTGCCGCTGGCCGCAGTACGCAAGGGCCCCTGCACCGTCTCTGGTGCCAGATACCACTGGGTGTCATAGAAACTGGGGTCATCGGGGCGTTGGCACCCCGCCAGCATCGCCATGGTCGCCCACAGCCAAAATCGCTTGTCCATCATTAACGCTCCCTGCCGAGGCGGACCTGCCTGGCCGCCCTCATTGTTGCGGGGTATCGCCGGGTACCGGGGTCAGTTCCCAACAGAGTTTAGGGTCCCCCTGCCAGCGGATCTGCGCCACCTTGCCGTCAGCCACCACCACTTGGCGGGTACAGCCGTCACTGCTGCGGCCACCGCCGAAGACGGTACCGATGGAACCAAATACGTTGCCGGACCCTCCGCCAACCCCTACCCCTATGCTGGGCTTGGACGAACTGCGGCTATCCCGGTAAATAAGCCAGTCCTGGCCTTCCACTTTGGTGGTCTGGGCCGGTACCCCCCACTTGTCCATTAAAGCTTCTACCGGGTAGCCTTGCCATCGCTGCATCCGGGCATCCACCCCTTCTGGCGGCACGCTGGTACAGGCCGCCAGGGCCAACACCGGCAGGGACATCCATCTTTTCATGGCACTGTTCTCCTTGGCTATCTGCCTACACTGTTGCAGAAAGGCCGGCATTTGGCTACGCCGGCCTTAGCTCAGTTCAGGCGGCAGACCTCGGCCAGGGCCGCCAAGCGGCGCTTGGACTCGGCCACATAAGGGTTGGACCTGTCCCAAGCGTACCCCGCCAGGATGGAACAGACCATGCGCTTAATCTGGGCCTGGGGATTGGGGTAGAAGATCACGTCCTGGAATATGCCGTCGTACCAGCCTTCCACATAGGTGCGAAACACATCCACTCCCTGCTGCAGGGGCTGGGCGTAATCGGCCTGCCAGTCCACCACATCACCCTTGAACTGGCGCACCAAAGCCTTGGCGGCGAGGCTAGCCGAGGTAAAGGCAATGGTGACCCCAGAAGAGAACACCGGGTCCAAAAACTCACCGGCATTGCCCAGCAGGGCATAGCGCTTGCCCCACAGCTGCTTGACCTTGGCCGAGTAGCCCTTGAGGCTGTTGACCGGATTGAGGTACTGGGCCTGGCTCAGCAGGGCCTTGAGCCCCGGTTCTTCAGCCACCAGGGTGCGCAGCATGGTTTCGTTATCCAGGCCACGCTCTTCGAAGTAAGCCACTTCCCCCACCACTCCCAAAGAACAGGTGCCGTCACTGAAGGGAATAAGCCAGTACCAGACATCATGGTGCTGGGGGTGGACGCTGATGAGGATCTTGTTGCGATCAAAATCCGCCGGGGCTATGTGGTCGCGCACATGGGTGAAAAAGGATTGGCGCGGCGCCAGGCCGGAGGGACTTTCCAGGTCAAACAGCCTTGGCAGTACCCGGGCAAAACCGGAGGCGTCCAGCACAAAGTCGGCGGCAACCTGGTAGGCATTGCCCTCGTTGTCGGTGCCGGTCAGCAGCGCCTGCTGCTCGTCCGTCGTCACGGTGTCGATGCCGTGGCCGAAACGGATATCCACCCCCTGCTCCTGGGCCTGGTCGGCCAGTAGTTTGTCAAAGGCCGCCCTTTTTACCTGAAAGGTGGTACCCGGGCCCGGGCTGACCTTGTCGGTGAAGTCAAAATCGACGTAGCGGCCCTGGTGGCGAAAGCCGGCGCCGTTTTTAAACTGAAAGCCCAGTTCCTGAGCCTTGTCCTGTAGCCCCCCGATGAGGCCCGCCTCTTCCAGATAGACCATGGATTGGGGCAGCAGGCTCTCGCCGATGGAAAACCGTGGAAAGTGGTTCTTTTCCAGGACCCTGACACTGATCCCCTGGCGATGCAGCAAGGTGGCTGCCAAAACGCCGGCCGGGCCGGCACCGATCACCGCTACCTGTACTCGGTCGCGACGTACTTCCGTTTTCATTATGTTGTTATTCCTGGACGCGTTTGAAAATCAGCGAGGTATTGATACCGCCAAAGGCAAAGTTGTTGCTCATCCAGCAGTCCACCGCCATCTGGCGGCCGCTGCCGGTGAGGTAATCAAGGTCGCCACAGCGCGGGTCGCGCTCGGTGAGGTTGAGGGTTGGCGCAAACCAGCCGTCGTGCATCATCTCGATGCCCAGCCAGGCTTCCAGGGCGCCGCAGGCCCCCAGGGTGTGGCCGAAGTAGCTTTTCAGTGAGCTGATGGCAATGCCCTTGCCAAACACCCGGTGGGTGGCCTGGCTCTCGGCGATGTCCCCCTGCTCGGTGGCAGTGCCGTGGGCGCTGACATATTGCACGGCTTCCGGCGCCAGGCCGGCGTCTTTAAGGGCCAGACGCATGGCCACTTCCATGGTCTCAGAGGTGGGTGAGGTCACATGGCTGCCGTCGCAGTTGGTACCAAAACCCACCAGTTCGGCCAAGATAGTGGCGCCACGGGCCTTGGCATGCTCATAGGATTCCAGCACCAGGGTGGAGGCGCCCTCCCCTATCACCAGGCCGTCGCGGCCGGCATCGAAGGGGCGGGGGGTAAGTTCGGGGCTATCGTTGCGGGTCGAGGTGGCATAGAGGGTGTCGAACACCGCCGCCTCGGTGGGGCACAGCTCCTCGGCGCCGCCGGCCACCATTACCTCCTGATGGCCGTATTTGATGGCTTCAAAGGCGTAGCCGATGGCCTGGGACCCGGAGGTGCAGGCGCTGGAGGTGGGGATCACCCGGCCCTTGAGGCCGAAGAACAGGCTGACATTGACACAGGTGGTGTGCCCCATCATCTGGATGTAGCTGGTGGCGGTGATCTTGGAGCAATCATTGCGCTCGAGCATGGCCGAAAAGGCCATGATGGGCGGGGTGGAGCCGATGGAGGAGCCATAGGCGATACCGGTACGGCCGTCGGTCAGGCAGTCGTGGCCCAAAAGCCCGGCCCGCTCCAGGGCAAGCTCGGTGGCGCGGGTGGCCATCATCGACACCCGGCCGTGGGACCTAATCTGTTTGCGCGAATAGTGCTTGGGCCGCTCAAAGTCCACGGGGCCGGCCAATTTGGTGTTCAGGCCCTCATATTGGTCCCAGGCGTCCATGCGGACGATGCCGTTCTGGCCGGCCTGCATGGCAGCCTTGATGCTGGGCCAGTCGGCCCCCAGGGAACTGATACCGGCCATGCCGGTTACCACGACACGGCGCATCAGCACAGCCCCCCGTTGACGGCGAGCACCTGGCGGGTGATGTAACCGGCCTTGTCGGAACAGAGGAAGGCCACGGCGTCCGCCACTTCTTGGGCCTGGCCGGCGCGGCGCAGGGGGATAAGGTCAACAATATGCTCGCCATGTTCCAGCTCGGCGGTCATGTCGGACTCAATCAGGCCGGGGGCCACGCAGTTGACGGTGATCTTGCGCTTGGCCAGCTCCAGGGCCAAGGCCTTGGTGGCGCCGATAATACCGGCCTTGGAGGCCGAGTAGTTGACCTGGCCACGGTTGCCGATAAGGCCCGACACCGACGCCAGGGTGACGATACGGCCCCCTTTGCGGCCTTGCACCATGGGCATCACCACCGGCTTGAGCACGTTGTAGAAGCCGTCGAGGTTGGTGTGGATGACACTGTCCCAGTCGTCGTCGGTCAGGGCCGGGAAGGCGCCGTCACGGGTAATGCCGGCATTGACCACCACCCCGTAGTAGGGGCCGTTGGCGGCCATGTCGGCCTCGAGGGCGGCCTTGGCGGCGGCCCTGTCGCTGACATCAAAGGCCAACAGGCTGGCCTGGCCACCGGCCGCTTCAATCTCGGCCTGCACCGCCAGGGCGGCGTCTTGGCGGTTCCGATAATGGATCACCACGGCTATGCCCTCGGCGGCCAGGGTTTTGGCGATGGCTGCGCCGATCCCTCGGCTGGCACCGGTTACCAGAATGCGTTTCATGCTTGTGCTCCTGCCAGGAAGGCGCTGGCGTCCTGGGGTTGATAAACGGTCAATTGGGCCTTTTGCTGGCCCTTGGGGGTCTGGATAAGGCAGGTGAATACGCTCAGGCCGTCTTCCTGCATCAGGGCGCGGCGCGCTTCAATCTCCACCCAATCCCCCAGGTAGAAAAAGTCGAAATCCGCCTCCAGGCGGCGGGTACCCAGCAAAAAGCCGGGCTTGACCGGCTCACCGGCCTGCTCGGCCAGGTAGCCGGCGTACACGGCGATGGTCTGGGCCATGTACTCGATACCTACCCAACTGGGCACTCCTTCTGGGGTGGCAAAGGGGCTTTGGGGGTCCACCACCAGCCGGCAGCGGGCAAAATCGTCCCCCACCTCCAGCACCTCTTGCAGCAGGGCCATGGGCGGCCTGTGGGCGATGTACTGGTCCGGGGGACCAAAGGTCGGTTTAGGGTTCATGGGCAAGGATCACACTGACATTGCTGCCACCGAAGGCATAGGAATTGGACATGGCATAGCGAACAGGCGCCTGCTGGTTGGGCGCAGTAAAACGCAGGGCCGGCAGCTGCGAGTCGGGTTCGCCGCGCCACAGCTGGGGCGGCAACCTGTCCTGGGTCAGGGCCAGGTAGCAAAAGGCCGCTTCCAGGGCGCCGGCCGCCCCCAGGGCGTGGCCCACCTGGGCCTTGCTGGTGGACACCCAGGGCCGGTGCGGGAAATAACCCGCCATCAGGTGCCCTTCCATCTCGTCGTTCTTGGGGGTACCGGTGCCGTGCAGGTTCACATAGTCGATTTGGGCCGCCTCGATGCCGGCCTGGGCCAGGGCCTGGTCCATGGCCCGGCGAGCGCCGCCGCCGGCCGGGTCCGGCGCCGAAATATGGTAACCGTCGGAGGACTCCCCGACCCCGGCCAGACGCACCGCCCCAGGTGCTTTGGACAGCAGGAACACCGCCGCCCCTTCCCCGATGCTGATGCCCTGGCGGCCCTCGGTAAAGGGGGCGCAGGGGCCGGGAGCGATGGACTCCAGGGCGGCAAAGCCGTTGAGGGTCAGGCGGCACAGGCTGTCTACGCCCCCCACCACCACGGCGTCGGCCAGGCCGGCGGCGATCAGGCGCTGGGCACTGGCAAAGGCCTTGCCGGAAGACGAACAGGCGGTGGACAGGCTGTAACAGGGGCCTTCCAGCCCCAGGTATTGGGCGGCAAAACGGGCTACCGAGCCCAGGGTCTGGACCTCGTAATGAAAGTCGGCGGGCAACTGCCCCTCTTGCTGCCAGCTTTTCAGGGCCAGCTCGCCCTTGTCGATACCGGCGGTAGAAGAGCCCAGCACCACCCCTACCCGCGCCGCGCCATGGCGGGCCTTGGCGGCGTCGATAGCCGGGGCTATCTGATCCAGGGCCAGCATCAGGATGCGGTTGTTACGGCAATCGAGGCGCTCAAGGCGGCTTGGCACCGCAGGCAAGGCGGCGGTGATGGCCCCTACCCAGGTGCTGCGGCCGGCCAGCAGGCCGTCCTGGCTGACCAGGCCGCTGTGGCCGGCAAACAGGGCCTCGGCAACCGGCGCCAGGGCCGCTCCCAGGGGGCAGACGATACCGGGGGCCGACAGGTAAAGATCAGTCATAAGTCACCTCAAATCCGTATCCCAGGGCCAGCTGCTCGAACCGAAAGCCCTTGGGCAGGTACTGGATACGGACCATGTCCTTGTGAAAATGCACGACGCGAAGTCCCTGCTGCTCGGTCACAGTGGCGCCGCTGCCCACAAGGCTTTGGCGCAGCCGCTCTACCGGTAGCAGCGCCAGCAACAGGTCGGCCAGCAGCTGCTCCGGGGTGGCCTCGGCCGGCAGCAGCGGCGACTTGGTCAGGGTAAATCCCTGGCCGTCAAAGCTGGCCTGGAACAAAAAGCTGCCAAAGCCGCTGACCGCAGTCAGGCTGAGCTTGTCCTTGGCAAGTTGCATCTCCCCCAGCAATTGCCAGCGCTTGTCGCCGTGCCAGGCCACCACCTGTTGGGTACGGGTACTGGGGGCCTGTACCCAGTCAAAAGGCGGCAACTGCCAGCTGAGCTGGCTGCCCAAAGGCACTGTAGGGCCCAGCTGGCGGGTGCTCTGGCAGCCGGCCAGCAGCAGGGTTATACAGATAAAAATGATTTTTTTCATGGTCTTGCCCAAAAAAGGCTGGCCAGGAAGGCGCTTAGCAGGCCGGCCGCGACCACGGCGCCAAAGCCCACCAACACCGGGGTGCTGGAGGCGGTCAGCAAGCCGAAAGCAAACAGGCTGGACACCATGGACAGCAGCACCGCCAACAGGGTATGGGGCGCCTTGCTGGGGCCGGTTGCAAAGAAAAAGCCGTAATCGAGGCTAAGCCCCAATACCAGCACCAGGGCCAGGGCATGGATAAGGTTGAAGGGCTGGCCCAGGTAAGCCGGTATGGCAAGGCCTGCCCCCAGGGCAGCCAGGCTGGTGGCCAGCACCGCCAGGCCGCGGCCCCTAAGGCACAGCACCAACACCATGGCCAGGACCGCCAGGGCCACCGCCAGCAGGGTCAGAATTTGATCCCGATAATGGCTGAAAACGGCACTGGCCTTGTCGGCCGGGCTGACCAGCAGCAGATCGCCAAGTTGCGCGGCGCCCTGCTCGGTCAACCCTTGCGGCAATATGACGCTGGCCGGAGCCGGGCCGTCCAGCAGCAGGGCCAGGCGGCCGTCATCGTGCAAGGCGCCCGGTTGCAAACCACTGTCAAAGGCCGGTGCCGGGCCAAGGGCGCCTCCCAAAAGGGCGTCAAGGCGCTGGCGAAGCGCCGTCAAGCGCTGCCAATCGGCCTGCTGGCGCGCCTGGGACGGCACAGCCTGACTGACCGCCAGCCATTGCTGCAAATTTCCCGATGCCACCAGGGCCTGCAAACGGGGCTTTAAGGCTTCTTCGGCTGCCAGCACCCCTTGCACATCCTTGGCCGGTACCAACAGGTATTGCCCGGACGGCCGAGCACCCAGCCAATAGGCCAGGCGCCCTTCCACCGCCAGCAGGGCCGGATCCTTGGGTTGCCACTGGCGCACATTGTCCTCAAAAGACAGCCGGGTCACCCCCAGGGTGATAAAGACCAGCAGCCCCAGGGCCAGCACCACGGCGCCAGGGCGGCGCACCTTGTCCAGCACCACCAGCAAACGCTCTGGCCAGTGGCGGCTGGGGCTGTCGGGCACCTTGGCCAGAAAGCGCACATAGAGATAAGCGGTCAGCAGCCCCGCCACCGCCGTTACCCCAAGCTGGGCAAGTCCCGGGAAAGGAGACAGGCTCATCACCCCGTAGGCCAGCAGGCTCGACACCAGGCCCCACAGCAAAGGCCGGCGAATGCCGGGCTGGTCCTTGCCGGCGGCCAGGGCATGAAAGCCATAGTCGGCGCAGATGCCGATGACGCTGGCCCCCATCACCAGGGCCAGCCAATGGGCCTTGGGAAAACACCACCACAGGCCGGCCAGGGCGCCCAGCAGCGACAGCAGCAGCAAGCCGCCCATAAAGCGGATGGCCCGCCAGCCCCCAAAACCCCAGAAGATAAGCACCAGCACTGCCACCAGGGCCAAAGTGCCGAAACGGCTGACTTCCGTCTGGGCCTGCTGGGCTCCCTTGGCGGCGTACAGCACGGTGCCGGTGGCCTCCACATCCGGCCCCAGGCTTTGCAGCCACTGCTGGACAGCCCCCTGCTGGCGGCTGTCGTAGGCCGAATCTTTGAGGGTCAGGGTCAACACCAGGGCATAGTGGCCGTCCTTATGCCAAAGGGGCCAGCCCTGGTGCAGGGCCAGGCTGCTGGCATGGGGCTGCTGGGCCTCAAGCCAGTGGCTGAAGGTCAGCAAGGGGTCGGCTTTGAGGCTTGACGGCACCGGCCCCAGCCACAGGGCCAGGGCGCGGTTCAACAGGGTTTGGTCAGGCAGTTGCCGGTCGGCATCGGCCAGCAGTTGGCCCCGGTAGCGGCCCAGAGCCTGGTAGCCATCGCTGGGGCCCCCTTGCACCGCCGCCACAAAAGGCGCCTCTTTGGCAGAGGCCGCCAGGGCCTGGCCTCGGCTGACCAGGGCATCCGGGTCCTTGGCCTCCACCAGCAGCCAGAGCTGGCGGTCAAAGCGGTCTTGCAGCACCGGGAAGCTGTCCTTCTCCGCCTGGCTTTGGGCGCCAAGGCCGGGGGGCAGCAGATCGGCCAACTGGGCCGAAGGAGACACCCCTAGCCCAAGACGCAGGCCAAGCAGGGCCACCAGGGTCAGCAGCAGCGCCCAAAACCTCACTGGCAGGTCCCCGGGGTCAATTGAATCAAGGTCTGGCCGCCCTGGGGTTCGAGCATGCGGATAAGCGCCGGGGGCTGGCCTTCCACGTCGATGGCCTCAAGGGCGGCCTTGAGCAAAGCGTCCTTGGGCACAAGGCGCAGCCCGGCCGCCTCTTGGGACACCACAAAGTGGGTCTCGAGGGCAGCCTGGTCCCCTTGGATAACGGCCGGCAGCAAACTGGCCAGGCTGGCCACCAAAGGGTTGTCGGCGGAGGCCAGCTGCACCGGCTCTTGCCCCGGCAGCTGCTGGTACAGGCCGCTGCCTTTGATGATCAGGGTGCTTTCAAAGGGGCTCAGGCTGTGCCAGACCAGGGCGCCGTCCCGCAAGCCGTAACGGCCGGGGCTGACCAAGGGCTTACTGAGCCCCGGCAGCATTTTTTGCTGTTCGAACTGGCCACAGGGGGCCGGTTTGGCCAGGCTCATGGCCAGCAGCGCCAGGCTCAGTGCGGCCATGCTTCCCCCAATTTATCGAAGAGCACCTTGGGGGAGACGAACTGCATTTCGCCGTTTTGCTTGTCCACCGCCACCTGGATGCTGTAACCCTTGGTGAGCTTGGCGCCACTGGCCTTGCAGCGCACCAGGTAGTCCAGGCGCAGCCGGTTGTGGAACTCGCTGAGGCTGGCGGTAACCAGCAGCTTTTGCGCAAAGACCGCCGACTTAACGTACTTGACCCGCAGATCGACGATGGGCCAAACGTAACCGGAGGCCTCCATCTGCGGGTAGTTGTAGTCGATGGTGTCGAGCAGGGCGCAGCGGGCCAGCTCGAAGTACTTGAGGTAGTTGCCGTGCCAGGCCACGTTCATGGGGTCCAAGTCGTGAAAAGGCACTTCAATTTCCACCGTCGCTTCACGCTTCATAGAGCCTCCACTGACCGTCCAGCAGCTGGCCGCTCAGCTGGCGAAGGGCACCTTCCAGAGGCCGGTCGGCCACCACCGGCGGGCAAAGGCGCTGTACCTGGCCGACAAAATCCCGCAGCTCGGCGGTGACCAGCAGCTCCTGGTCTCGCTCCCTTAGCCACACCCCCTGGCAGGCCGCCAGCAGCGCCGCCGCCGTGACCTGGGCGGTCAGGGTCAGGATCCGCAGGCAGTCGCGGGCCGCTATGGTGCCCATGCTGACCTTGTCCTGGTTGTGGCACTCGGTGGAGCGGGAGAAGACCGAGGCGGGCATGCAGTGCTTGAGGGCCTCGGCGGTCCAGGCGGAAGCGCCAATTTGCACCGCCTTGAAGCCGTGGCTGATGGCCCGCTCCGCCCCTTGGGCACCGGTCAGGTTGGCCGGCAGGCCGTTGTTGAACTTGGTATCCACCAAAGACGCCAACTGGCGGTCCAGCAAATCGGCGAGGTTGGCCACCTGCACCTTGAGGGTGTCCATGGCCATGGCGATGTGGCCGCCGTAGAAGTGGCCACCGTGCAGCACCTGTTCCCCCAGGGCGTCGATGATGGGGTTGTCATTGCTGCTGTTCAGTTCGGTTTCGATCAGGCCGCGCAGCCAGGGCAGCGCGTCTTCCAGGGCGCCAATGACATGGGGGGCGCAGCGCAGGGAGTAACGGTCCTGCAGGCGGCTGTGGCTCTGCTCACCCTGGTAGTTGAGATCCTGGCGCAGCCGCGCCGCAACCAATCCCTGGCCGGGATGAGGTTTGACCGCGAACAGGGTCTGGTCGAAATGGTAGGCGTTGCCCTTGAGGGCCAGGCTCATCAGCGCCGTGATACGGGTGGCCATGGCCGACAGCCCCTGGGCCTGGTCAAAGGCCTGGCAGGCCAGGGCCGTCATCACGGCGGTGCCGTTCATGATGGCCAGGCCTTCCTTGGGCTTGAGGGTCAAGGGGGCCATGCCCTTTTCCTTGAGCACCTCGGCCACCGGGCGCACCTGGCCCTGGTAATAGACGTCCCGCTCCCCTACCAGGGCAGCGGCCACGTAGGACAGGGGTGTCAAATCCCCCGAGGCCCCCACCGAACCTTCGGCGGGGATCACCGGGATCACGTCTTCGGCCAGCAGCCATTGCAGGCGCTCAAGGAGCGCCCAGCTGACCCCGGAGTGGCCCTTGGCCAGGGACGCCAGACGCGCCGCGACGATGGCCCTGCCCTCTTCCAGGCTGAAATGGCGGCCAAGGCCGCAGCCGTGAAAACGGGTCAGGTTCAGGGGCAGGGCTTCTACCAGCTCCCGGGGCACATCCACGGTCACCGAGTCGCCGTAGCCGGTGGTCACCCCATAGATGTTGCCTTCTTCACGCCACAGGCGGTCCAAGAAGGCTGCGCCCTTGTCGATAAGGGCGCGAAAGGCCGGGCTTGGGTCCAGCTCCGCCGCCTTTTCACGGCGGGCTATGGCGTTAATGTCCTCGAGGGAAACCGACCCTTGGCCGAATACCACTGTCATTGCTTGTCATCCTGCTGACGGCGGCCCTTGTCGGCCTGCCAGAAATCGAAAAAGTTGAACCACTGCAAAGGGGTGCGACGGCAATGCTCGGCCAGCCGCTGGCTGTAGCGCGCGGCCCACAGGGCCAGGGCCTGGCTGCGGGTTTTGCGCTCCAGGCTGATGCCCTCTGGGGCAAAAGGCTCAAGGGAAACCTGGTAATGGTCTTGCTGGCGTGTGCAAAAAAGCAGGTAGACCGGGCATTCCAACACGTGGGCCAGCACCCAGGGGCCAATGGGGAATGGCGCCGGCTGACCAAGGAAGTCCGCTGCCACCGTGTGGCCGGCCTTGCTGGCAGAGGTGCGGTCCCCCACCATGATCACCATTTCACCAGCGTCGATGCGCTGGCGCAGCACCATGGCGGTGTCAGGGCCCATCTGGCTCACTTCCAGCATGTTCATCCGCGCAGCCGGGTTGATCTCTGCCAGCAACTGGTTGAACTTGGCGGCGTGCTCGGTGAGCACCAGTACCGTCATGGGTTTGTCCGACAGGGCCCGGCACAGCTCCAGGTTGCCAAGATGCGCCCCAACCAGCAAAGCGCCCTGGCCGCTGGCGGCGATGGCGTCCAGGTGTTCGCGGCCGTCAAAACGCAGCTCCGCCCCTTTATTGACCTTGCCGGCCCAGGCGGCCAGCTTGTCGAGGATCGACTCCCCAAAGGCCAGGTGATGACGAAAGCTCAGGCCAAGGCCGGGTTTACTGGCCAGGGCGCCGCTTTGATAGAGCCGCTCCAGGTAAGCAAGGGAGTGGCGACGGCTCTGGCCGGTAAGGAAGAAATAGGCCATCACCGGCCACAGCAGACAACGGAACAGGCCGCGGCCAAACAGCCGGTAGGCATGCCAGAGGGTCTTCATACCAAGGCGGCTGCCCCGCTCGCCCATGGCCGACCAATGCTTGGGCTTGAGCCACTTGCGCCCCAACAGCTTTGGCAGGCGCCACAGCATACCCAGCACCAGGCGGGTGTGCATCTTGGAGATCAGCCAGTTGTCGCGCCAGGCCTGGAAATGGGAGGCGCCGTCCTCGGGGTAGATAACCCGGGTCTTAAGCTGCTTGATGGGCACCCCGGCCCAGTCCAGGCGCACCATCACCTCGATATCAAAGTCCATGCGCCGGCCCAGCTGCACCTTGTCCAGCAAGGCGACGGTGGCGGCCAGGGGGTAGACCCGAAAGCCGCACATGGAATCTTTGATATGAAAGCCCAGGGTCTCTATCCAGACCCAGACATGGGTCAGGTAGCGGCCATAGAGGCGGCCCTTGGGCACCGAGCCGTCGTACAGAGGCTGGCCGGCAATCAGGCTGGTGGGGGCGGCCTGGGCTTCGGCCAGGAAGCGGGGAATGTCCTCAAGGGCGTGCTGGCCGTCGGCGTCCACCTGCAAAGCGTGGCTAAAACCGGCCTCCTTGGCCGCCTTCAAGCCGGAAATGACGGCGCCGCCCTTGCCTTGGTTTTGGCTGTGGCGCACCAGGGTGATGGCGCCGTTGGCTGCCGCCAGCCGGTCCAGAATTTGGGCATGGTCCGGGGCCGAGCCGTCATCCACCAGGATAAGGGGCAGGCCGCTATCCAAAAGGGCCGGTACGGTACGCTCGGCGGCGGGGCCATGGTTGTAGACGGGCACCACCAGGCAAGGCTTGAAGCTCACGCCGCCTCCCTGGCCAGGGCCAGTTTGCCGCTGGAATGGACGCCCCTTGGGGAGGCGAAATGAAAGTGCAGTCGTCCCTTGGCGGCATCGTAACAAAGGGTCAGGGTCAGCACCTGGCCCGGCAGCACCAGGGCCTGGAATTTGACCCCTTCGAGGCGCTTACAGGCCAGGCTAAGACCAAAGTGGGCGGCGCCAAAACGGGCCGCCCAGTCCAACTGGGCAACGCCGGGCAAAATGGGGTTGCCGGGAAAATGGCCTTGGAAATGGGCCAGTTCGGGAACCATGTCCAGGGTCAGTATCAGGGCGTCACCGTCAAGGCGGCGCTCAAGTACCGGTGGCAAAGGCAGCATCATGGGAATCGTCGAAAAGGGAAAGCAGGGCCTGGTGGGTCACCTTGCCCTGGCTGTTAAGGGGAAATGCGTCCACTACCCGCCAGCGGCGCGGCAGTACCACAGGTTCGAATTCACCCAGCAGGCCCTGGCGCAGGGCCTGGTTGAACGGGTGTTTACCAAGGCTGGCCAGGCGCTGGCGCCCTTCCCTGTCCAGCACCAGTACCGCCCCCAGCTGCTGGCGGCGACCGTCCAGCAGCAGGCAGCGGGCCTCAAAGACCCCGGCCTGGCGGCACAGGGCCTTTTCCATGGCGTCCAGGGACAGGCGTTTTTGCTCGATCTTGACGATGCGGTCGCGGCGGCCATTGAGGTGGAAGCGGCCGTCGGCCTCAAACAGGGCCTTATCACCCATGGCCACCCGGCCACCGGCAACTACCCCTTCCACCACCAGGCCGTCATCCTCGTCCAGGGCGCAAGCAACGCCGGCAAAGGGGCGCCAGGCGCTGCCGTTTTGCTGCTGGCGCCAGGCAACACCGCCGGTTTCGGTGCTACCCAGCACCTCCACCGGACTTTGGCCCAGTACCGTCAAGGCCTGGGCCGCACCTTGGGCGCTCAGCAGCCCACCGGAGGAAAACACCCGCACCAGCTTGCCGAGCAAGGGCGCCATCACCTCAGGGGCCGGCAGGCGCTCCAGGTGAGCGGGGCTGGACACCAGCAGCAAGGGCCCTTCGGCCTGCGCCCCCAGGCCTGCCAGCTGTTCGGGATAGCCGATGGCCACCCGGTTGATGGTGGCGCCGGGGCTCATCAAGGGCCAAAGCAGCCGGAACAAAAAACCGTAGATATGCTGGTGGGAAACCGTGGCCAGCATCTCCCCTTGCAAAGGGCCAAAGGCCGCTTCCAAGGCGTCCAATTCCGTCAGCAACTGGTTGAGACTTTTGGGCACGGCTTTGGGCTCGCCGGTGCTACCTGAGGTAAAGAGCACCAGCTCGCCAAGCTGGGGGGGCTGGGGATCGGCCAGGTGGGCAAAAGGATGCAGTACCAGCCCTTGATAACTGCCGCCCTGGGTGGCGATAAGCCCCTCGGCGGCAATGGCGGCCAGGGTCTGTGGCTGGCCGTTACCGGGCAGTACCGGCACGGCGCCAGCCTGCCAGCAGGCCAGCACCGCGACACTGAAGGCCGCCGGGTCACTCTCCCAAATCACCCACCGCTCATCGGGGCGCAGTTGGGTCGCCAGGCCGGCCACATGGCGCGCCAGCTCCAGACCGGATAAGGCCGGTCCGCTAAAAAGGGGCCCGCTTTGGGCCAGACGGGCCGCCAGGCGCTGGCGCCACATCAATGTGCTTTGTGTAAAATCCACTGTCGGTAACACCATTCACCGGCCAACAGCAGGCCGATCAGCACATAGCTGAGGGCGCCGTTGTAAAGGGTCCAGACGGCGTCGGAGGCCCACAGGGCGGTGCCCAGGGCCACGGTACCGTTGACAAGGAAAAAGCCGCACCACAACCAGGTGACCTTGCGGGTGTAGGCCACGCCGGAGGGGGGTAAGTCGGGCTCGCGCAGCCGCGCCAACCGCTCAATAACGGGCATGCCGTGAAAAAGACTCCAACTGAAGGCCCCCAGCAGACCCAGGTTGACCATCACTGGATAGAGCTTGAGCCCCAAGGCTGAGCCGCTGACGGCACTAAACCCCAAGGCCAGGGCCGCCAGGGGCAGCCAGGCTTTTTCTACCCCCTGGGCCCGGCGCCAACGCAGCGCCAACAGCGCCAGCAGCACCAGGGCCAGGGTCAAGGGGGACAGCCACTTCAGCCCCAGCACCACCGCCAAGGGATAGAGCAGCCAAAGCAGCGCCCCCGGTTTCACGCCGCCTCGACCAGGCTCAGCACGGCGTCCACCACGTCGTCGACGGTGCGCACGGCTTTGAACTGTTCGGGCTGGATCTTCTTGCCGGTCAGGTCCTGGAGTTTCACCACCAGGTCAACGGCGTCGATGGAGTCCAGATCCAGGTCGCTGTAAAGATGGGCATCACCGGTCACGGCGCTGCCATCCACTTCGAAATCCTCTACCAGGATGGATTTGAGTTCGGCAAAGACTTGCTCGCGGTTCATGCCGCCTCCTGAGAACGAATAAAATCAGCCAGGGTTTTGACGCTGGCGAAATGGGACTTGGTGTCGGCGGCGTTGGCGTCGATCTTCACCTGATATCGCTTCTGGATGGCCAGCCCCAGCTCCAGGGCGTCAATGGAATCCAGGCCCAGACCGTCACCGAACAACATCATCTCGTCTTCGATGTCCTCGACGGTCACATCCTCAAGCTCCAAGGCATTGATGATCAGGGCTTTCAGTTCGGTTTCCAGATTGGTCATCTGTGTTGTTTTCCTTCTTGAGTACCGCCGCCAAATGGCGGGTCATTTCCCTGGCCGACAAGGCGGTGGCAGGGTCGTCAGTGGCAAAGCACTGCGGCTCGATGAGGCATCCTACCTCAGCCTGCAGCAAAAAAGGGCGGGCCGGCACCTGGTACCAAGCGGTCTGCTTGGTCAGGGTGCGGGGTTCTACAGTCAAATGCACCGGCAGCAAAGGGTAACCGGTACGCAGCGCCAGTTGGGCGGCGCCCCGGGTCAGGGGATTGAGGCTGATGTTGGGCTCGGTGCGGGTGCCTTCGGGGAAAATAATGAGGGAAAAGCCCTGGTCCAGGCTGGCCTTGGCGGCCTGGATCAGATCCTCGCCCTGGTTGGCGTTGCTGATATAGCCGGTGGCCCTGACCACGCCGCGCATAAAGGGGTTTTTCCAGATCCCGGCCTTGACCACGCAGTCGGCCTTGGGCATGGCGGCGATCAGCAACACCACATCCAGCAGGGACGGATGATTGGCCACCACCACCGCCGGCTGGGCATTGAGGGCGACTTCACCGCCGACCCGATAACGGCAGATCCCCAGCCATTGCAGGCTGTTGAGGAAAAAGCGAAAACTGGCGCTGACCACCCGGCGGGCCACCTGTTTGCGCTTGAGGGTGTCGCGGTAGCGCCAGCTGATCACCGGGAACACGGTCAGGCTCAGGCAAACCCCGCCGATGCCAAACAGGGAAAAAGCCAGGCCCGTGGCCAGGATACGCCACAGGCGGTTCAAACTTGCTGCCATTGCCACTCCCTGTCGGTCAACTGTAAAGGGCCACTGGCACCGGCAGCCAGCAGGCCGGCCAGTTGCATGGCCAGAGGCCAGGGCGCGGCGCAGCCCCCTTGGCCGGAGGTCAAGGTCACCTGGTTGCCGGCTTTGATACGCAGGGCCAGGGCATGGTCCCGCTGCTGCCCTTGTTGGAATACCAAGTAGGGTTCGGGCACCGCCTGATCCCCCACCACCAGCACCAGCTCGTCCGTGCCGCTGCCGAGGAGGGCGGCGGCTTCCAGCAGGCCCAGCACCAGGCAATCATCGCCTCCCACCACCACGTTGGCAGGAGCTTGGTCCTGGCGCAGTATGCTGAGCAGGCCAGCGGCGGCGTTGTGCACCGACAGGCTGAAATGGGTGGGAGACAGGGGTTCGTCCTGGCCCAGCTCGGTCAGCAGTTGGAAGGTGCGGTGCAGCTCACCGTGGTGGGTAGCAAAAATGACCGGCAGGCTGTCGTCAGCCAGCACCTGCTGGGCACAGGCCAGTTGGATACGGGTCAGGCTGGACAAGCGGCGGCGCTGGGCCAGGGGCACCCAACTCAAGTCAGGGGCGCTTTCATCGCCAAGGCTGCCGTCTTGGTGCCACTGGCGCCACTGCTCGGTGCTGGCGAGGCCGGGGCTCCAGGCGGACCAGGCAACAAGGGAAAAAGACAGCGTCATAAGGCCGCTACCCTGGTGGGGGTCGGGTAGCACAAAGCCCTTGAAACAGTCTGTTTCAAGGCGCCAGGCAGAGAGTGTTTTACAGGTCCGGTTCTATCGCGGTTTACGTCCATACTGTCCTCTCCCCGCAGGCTTTCCGTGTCGGGGAGCTCAAATCATTCTGTATCTTTCAGGGGGCCTAGCCCCGGACGCCGCAGTCTATCAGACATTCAGCTTTCATTAATATCGGACTTTGCCAACGTGGTCGCAATTTTGTGACAGACGCAATGACCAAGGGTACAGATTGTGAACAGTTGTAGAGGAAAAGCGGCGCCAACCCCGGCGCTGTGACGGTTTTTTCACCCCAAAGCAGCTGCTCGGGCGCCACTGCCCTGCCCCAGGTTTTGATGGCAGCTTCATAGGCGCACCAGCGCCGGTAAAAATGCTGCTGGGGCCAGCCTAGCCAGTCGGCCATGGCGCCAAGGGGCCGGCGGGATTTGGGGACTTCAATGTCAATGCCCAGTAATTGGTCGGACACCGCCGCTGCCACCCAGGCACCGCTGTGGCTGAGACTGACCTTGGCCTCGGGGTGCCAGGGTGCCCCCGTCTCGTCCCTTTTCAGCTCGTCCGGCGCCACGGGCCGGCCCAAAAAGCGCCCCAGCAGCAGGCTGCCCAGGTGCTGGGCGGCCAGACGCTGAGCGGATTTCGCGGCGGGGGGATGGCTATCGCCCAGCAGTTCAACAACTGGGCAACGGCACCACAAAAGTGACGGCATAAGGTGATCCAGGGCGGCCAAGCAGGTAGTATGACTGCCCAGTTTGACTTTAACCGTTGAGAAAGCCAAATGACGGCCAATCCCGTGCTGATCACCGGCGCCGCCCAGCGCGTCGGCTTGCACTTGGTCCGTCGCCTCAAGGAGCGGGGCCTGCCGGTCATCATGACCTATCGCCGCCACCGGGAGGTGATCGACCAATTGACCGCCGAGGGTGTGCGCTGCGTCCAGGCCGACTTTGCCACGGACGCCGGTATCCAGGCCCTGGCCGATGCCCTGCAGGGCCAGCCCCTTAGTGCCATCATCCATAACGCTTCCAGTTGGGAGCTGGAGCCGGCCCTGGACGCGGCGGCCTGCCACTTTGACGCCATGATGCAGGTCCATGCCAAGGCACCCTACCTGCTCAATCGCCACCTGGCGCCACAGGTGCAGGACGGGGGCAGCATCATCCACATCACCGACTACACCGTAGAGCGGGGAAGTGACAGGCACATTGCCTATGTGGCTGCCAAGGCGGCCCTGGCCAGCCTGACCCTTTCCTTTGCCAAACAGTTGGGTCCGAGGGTCAGGGTTAACGCCATCGCCCCCAGCCTCATCATCTTCAACGAGGATGACGACGAGGCCTACAAGGCCAAGACCCTGGCCAAGTCGGTGATGGGTATCGAACCGGGCAGCGACGAGGTGTGGCTGGCGGTGGAGTACCTGTTGAACAGCCATTACGTTACCGGCCGCACCCTGCACGTGGACGGCGGCCGTCATATTCGCTAAGAGAGCATCCCATGACTGAACAATTGGCTAAGCATTACGAAGCCATTATCCGTGGCCTGGGGGAAGACCCTTCCCGTGAAGGCCTGCTCAAGACCCCCGAGCGTGCCGCCAAGGCCATGCAGTACCTGACCAAGGGCTACCATCAGTCCCTGGAGGAACTGGTCAACGGCGCCGTGTTCAGCTCCGACAACGACGAGCTGGTGATCATCAAGGACATCGAGCTGTACTCCCTCTGTGAGCACCACCTGCTGCCCTTCGTGGGCCGCTGCCATATCGGCTACCTGCCCAGTGGCAAGGTGCTGGGGCTGTCCAAATTTGCCCGCATCGTCGACATGTTTGCCCGCCGCCTGCAGATCCAGGAGAACCTGACCCGCGAAATCGCCCTGGCCGTGCAGGAAGTGACCGGCGCCAAAGGGGTGGGGGTGGTGATCGAAGCCAAGCACATGTGCATGCAGATGCGCGGTGTGGAAAAACAGAACAGCGTCATGAAATCCAGCGTCATGCTGGGTGCCCTGCGCGAGTCTTCGGACACCCGCAAGGAATTCCTCTCCCTGCTTCGCTAAGCAAAAAAAGGCGCCGCTGGCGCCTTTTTCTTTTCAAGTTTGACGGCCCCCTCGCCGCTTTCCCTCTTTGGGCGCCAATGCCCTCGCAAGCAACTTGTCCTTAATAGCCGCCACAGCCCTCAGTGAGTGTCTTGCCTTGCTGTGGCGGTTTCTTTTTTACAGCTCCCCTATCTGGACAAGCTTTTGTTCTGGCTAACCATTAGGCTAACCTCGGCTTTTTACCGGGAGCCTGTCGGCCATGTTCGGAACCTTGAGCGCTTTTCCCCTTACCCCCTATGACGACGGCCTTGACGCCCAGGCCTATGCCGGGCTGATCGCGCGCCTGGCGGCCGCCCGGGTCGACTGTATCGGTGCCTTGGGTTCTACCGGTTGCGCCCCTTACCTTTCCCTCAAAGAGCGCCAGGAGGCGGCCCGTATTGCCGTTGCCGAGTCGCAGGGCGTGCCGGTGATGGTGGGGATCAGCGCCCTGGCCAGCCGTGACGTCCTGACCTTGGCAGAGGGCGCCCAGCAGGCCGGCGCCAAGGCGTTGCTGCTGGCCCCGGTCTCCTACCAGCCACTGGAGGAGGACGAAGTGTTCGGCCTTTACCAGGCGGTCAGCCAGGCGTCCTCGGTACCTGTCTGCGTTTATGAAAATCCCCGCACCACCCAGTTCACCTTTTCCAATACCCTGCGCCAGCAACTGGCGGCCCTGCCCCAGGTGGCAGCCTTTAAAATTCCGGGCCTGAGCGCCGACACCTTGCAGGCGCTGCGGCCCATGCTGCCGCCTTCCATTCAGTTAGGAGTGGCCGGGGATGGGTTTGCGGCCGCTGCCCTTGGTGCCGGCGCCGATCATTGGCATTCGGTGCTGGCAGGGCTTTTCCCCGAGGCCTGCCAGAGGCTGGTCAGCGCCATAAACCAGGGCACAGACCCTGCCGACCTGGGGGCCCTTTGGGCACTGTTCAGTCGCTACGGCAGCCTCAAGGTGATGGCAGCCGCCGCCTCGGCCATGGGCCTTGCCAACAACAGCCTGGTGCCCCCCTTGAAACCCTTGGTCGGCGAGGCTCAAACCGAGATAAAAGCCACATTGATGACGCTGAATTTATTAGCGATTTCCTAACTTTTTACACAAAAATACTCAGTTAATGGATGCCTGGGTCGCTTAATACCTTGGCAAGCATTTTCGTCCCATGACACCGCCACAGGGTGACCCCTCTGTTAACCTGATTTCCTGTGGCGGATACTTTTCTCCATCAACAACTTCTGCTCCTTTGACCAGGCCATTGCGCTTGTCGGTCACTTTTCAGCCAATCCTGGGTCAACTCCCTGTCAGGGGCCTTTCCTTCAACAGACTTCAAGTTATCCACAACCTTGCCCCCAGCTTCTGTTGATATCCTCAAGGCCTTGTATTCCTTACCAGGGAATGGCGCTGCCGTCCCAAGCCCAAAAGCCGCCATGGGCCTGTGGGCCAGCCACTTCCAAAATGGCCAACAGCTGCCCGGCCGCCCGCTGCGGGCTGAAAAGCCGCTCAGGCGGCACATTCTGGCCAAAGGGGCGGGACAGAGCAGTATCGGTAGTGCCCGGATGCAGGGTCAGCAACAACACCCCAGGGTGGCGCCGGCCCAGCTCCACTGCCAGGGTGCGGTTAAGCTGGTTCTGGGCAGCCTTGGCGGCCCGGTAGCTGTACCAGCCCCCCAGATGGTTGTCGCCGATGGACCCAACCCGGGCCGACAGGTGGCCGATAAGGGCCTGGCCGGCGGCGGCGAGATGGGGTAGCAGCGCTTGTACCGTCAGCGCCTGGGCCAAGGCGTTGACCCTGATGCTGTCCATAAAGGCAGCCTCGGTCAGGGACTCCAGGCGCTTTTCCGGCGCCAGCCCCTCGCCGTGCAGGCGCCCGACCGTGTTGATGAGTAGATGCAAAGGTGCGCCCCCCAAAGCCTTGACCAAGGCCTGCCTGCCCTCTTGGGTACAGATGTCGGCACTGACGGCGATGCCATGGGCACTTTGGCCAGAACGGCTGGCGGCATACAGCTGGTTCACCTGGGGGTGGCTGGCCAACTGGGCGCAAAGGGCCCGGCCTATGCCTTGGCTGGCGCCTATCACCAAGGCATTGCAGCCCTTGGGAAGATGCTGGAACATGATAAGGTCCTGATCTGATGGCCGACCCTGGGTCGTACGACGCCAAAACACAAACGGAGCATTGTCATGCTAAAACGCCTTATTCCCCTGCTGGCCGCCCTGGCCTTGCCGGCCATGGCCGCCGATTGCCCAAGCACCCTCAAATTCGTCAAGCGCAAGCTCAACTCCGAGGAAACGGTCAACCTGTGCCAGGCCTACCAGGGCAAGACCCTGCTGATCGTCAACACCGCCAGCTACTGCGGCTTTACCCCCCAGTTTGACGGCCTGGAAGCCCTGTACAGCCAATACAAGGACAAGGGCCTGGTGGTGCTGGGTTTCCCCTCCGATGATTTCTTCCAGGAAGCGGACGACGAGAAGACCACCGCCGAGGTCTGTTTTACCAAGTACAAGGTCAACTTCCCCATGTTCGAGAAGCTCCATGTGCGCGGTGACGATGCCGATCCCCTCTATCGCATCCTGGCCAGCCAAGCCGACGACAGCGCCCCCAAGTGGAACTTCTACAAATACCTGGTGGGCAAGGACGGCAAGGTCATCGAACTCTTTTCCAGCCGGACCAAACCGGACAGCGAAGAGCTGCGTAAAGCCATTGAACGTGCGTTGTGATCTCCTGTCTGACACTGCGGCGGGCTCAGGCCCGCCATTTTTTTGGGTAGTCGATGGCCAAACTGATCCTGGTGCTGGGGGACCAGCTCAGCCTTAACCTTGCCAGCCTGCGCTGTTACCAGCCGGGGGATGCCGTGTTGATGGCCGAAGTGATGACCGAGGCCAGCTACAGCCCCCACCATCAGAAGAAACTGGCCCTGGTATTCAGCGCCATGCGCCATTTCGGCAAAAGCCTTAAAGACGCCGGTTATCGCCTGCGCTACTGCGCCCTGCCCGGCTCCAGACCCAGCCTGGTGGCGGAAGTAGAGGCGACCCTTGCCAAAGATCCCAGCCTTGACAGCCTGCTGGTAACCGAGCCGGGGGAGTGGCGCCTGCTGGCCGAGATGCAAGGCTGGCAGGCTCGCCTCGGCATTACCGTTACCCTCTTGGATGACGACCGTTTTTTTTGCTCCCGCCAAGCCTTTGGCCAATGGGCAAAGGGCCGCAGCCAATGGCGTATGGAGCATTTTTACCACCAGCAGCGTCGCCAAAGCGGCCTGCTGATGGACCAGGGCCGGCCCCTTGGTGGCCGCTGGAACTTCGATGCCGACAACCGCCAAGGCTGGGACGGCAGCGCCCAGGTGCCGCCCCTTCGCCACTACCCCAACGACCCCATCAGGGAAGGGGTACTGGACCTGGTTGAGCAGCACTTTGGCCAGCATATGGGCAAACTCAGGCCCTTCGATTTTCCGGTCACCCGGCAGGAAGCCCTGGCGGAGCTGGCCGACTTTATTCAATTGCGCCTGCCGTCATTCGGCGCCTGGCAGGACGCCATGGCCATAGGCGAGGACTGGCTCTTTCACTCCAGGCTCTCCCCCCTTATCAACCTGGGCCTGCTCGGCCCCCAGGAAGTCTGTCAGGCGGCCGAAGAGGCCTACCACAGCGGCCATGCCCCGCTGGCGGCGGTGGAGGGCTTTATCCGGCAAATTCTTGGCTGGCGCGAGTATGTCCGGGGGGTGTATTGGACCCTGATGCCGGGTTACAAGGCCAATAACGCCTTGGCTAGCACCCGGCCCCTGCCGGATTTTTACTGGACCGGGCAAACCCAGATGCGCTGCATGCACGAAGCCCTTCGCAACAGCCTGGATAACGGCTACGCCCACCATATCCAGCGGCTGATGATCACCGGTAACTTCGCCCTGATAGCCGGTTTGTCAGTTGAGGCGATCTGCGACTGGTATCTGGCGGTCTACATGGACGCCTACGAGTGGGTGGAGCTGCCCAATACCCTGGGTATGGTGATGCACGCCGACGGCGGCCTAATGGCGTCCAAGCCCTATGCCGCCTCCGGCAAGTACATCAAACGCATGTCCAACTATTGCAGCCAGTGCCCCTACGACGTCAACAGCCTCACCGGCCCCAAGGCCTGCCCCTTTAATGCCTTTTATTGGCATTTTTTACTGCGAAACCGGTCCAAACTTGAAGCAAACCCCCGTTTGGCTATGCCCTACCGAACCTTGGACAGGTTCGGCCCCGACAAACGGGATGCCATAACCCAGCAGGCCCAGGCCCTATGGCGAAGACTGGACGACAACGACCTGTGAAGATCTGCCCTGTCTGCCAAAGGCCCTTCTCGTGGCGCCGTAAGTGGAAAGACAGCTGGGACCAGGTCAAATACTGCTCCGAACGTTGTAGAAGGAGTAAAAGATGCAGGCCATCTTGCTGAACGGTCAGCTGCGGCTGCACCGCAATCCCCTATTTGACGGTGTCGACAGCGCCCTGCTGCTCTGGTGCTGGCCAAGGCGCGCCAGCCCCCTTCGCCAGGCCTGGCTGGCCGCCAACCTGGCCAAGGCACAACAGACACTGCGCCAACGGGGGGCCGACCTCTTTGTGCTGGAACAACGTCAACTGCCGGACTTTTTGGCACGCCATGGGGTAAGCCAGGTGCGCATGGCCCAGCCACTGGCCCCTGAGGAAGCGGCCCTTGGCAGCACCCTTGGGGCCGAGTTGGCCCCGGCCAACACCCTGTTCGATACCGCCGAGGCAGGAGCCACCTTCAGCCAGTTTAAAAAGAGCATGGCAGCTCCCCAGCCAAGGTCCTGCCTGGCGGCGCCGCCTTCAAGCCCCCTGGCCGCCCCCACCCTGGCCCCGCTGCCAGGTACCTTTCGCTTTGAACCCGGGGAGGAGGCCGCCAACGAACGGCTGCTGCACTTTGTTCGCCAGCACCTTAGCCATTACAAGGCCAGCCGCAACGGCCTGCTGGGGGACAGCTTTTCCAGCCAGTTGTCGGCCTACCTGGCCGAAGGGTTGCTGGCCATAGACCATGTCTGGCAAGCGGTGCACAGTGCCCCGGCCGGTCCTGGCCGCCAGCAGCTCTTGGATGAACTCTTATGGCGCGAATTCTTTCATCACTGGTTGGCCGGCCAAGGGGCCCGGGTCTTTACCGGCGGTCCCAAAGGGGCAAGGGATCAGCGCCTTAAAGCCTGGCAGCAGGGCCAGACCGGCCTGCCCCTGGTGGATGCGGCCATGCGTGAACTGCTGGCCACAGGCTACATGAGCAACAGGGCCCGCCAGAATGCGGCCAGCTTCCTGGTGCATGATCTCGGCCAGGACTGGCGCGCCGGCGCCGACTGGTTCGAGCAACATCTACTGGACTACCAGGTGTCGGCCAACTGGGGTAACTGGGCCTATATCGCCGGCCACGGCGCCAACCCCAGGGCCATTTATTTCGACGTGGCCTGGCAGAGCCAGCATTACGACCCCGATGCACTTTACCTGCGCCACTGGCTGCCGGAGCTGGCCGAGCTGCCCACCGCCCGCATTCACCGCCTGCCCTGGCTGGCGCAAAGGCCCGCCGGCTACCCGGCTCCTGTGGGTTTTGACGGTTGGGGCTTTGGGCCGCCACCTACTGATCTGCACGGCTAGCTGCCACGTATGTCCGGCAAAGCCCTTTGATGCGGGCAAGTTGGAGTGACGGAATGTGGATAACAGCCCCGGGCACAAAGGGATATACTGGCACCAGTACCCCCAGGCAAGTGGACAACAATGTGAGCGCGGACAAGCTGGCAGAGGATCTCAGTCTTATCGCCAAGGCTCGCTGTAAAGAGGCCTTTCGCCGCGTATTCACTCACTTTGCGCCCCGCCTCAAGGCCTTTGGCTTCAAGCAGTTCGGTAATGAGCAGCTGGCCATGGAGCTGGTCCAGGAGACCTTGCTGACCCTGTGGAACAAGGCCCATCTTTACGACCCGGACAAAGCGGCTGTCAGCACCTGGGTATACCGGGTAGCCCGCAACCAGAGTTTTGACATGATGCGGCGCCAAGCGGCCCGCCCGGAAACCCTGGTGGCCGACGATTTGTGGCCCTTGGACAGCCAGGATCTGGAGCCCGATGACCTGGAACAGCAGATCCTCGGCGACCAGGCCAGGGCCTGCCTGGCCCTGCTACCCAAGGCCCAGCGCCAGGTCATAGAGAAGATTTACGTGGAAGACAAAACCCAGCAGGAAACGGCGGCTGAACTGGGGGTGCCCCTTGGCACCGTCAAATCCCGGGTCCGCCTGGCTCTGGAACGCCTCAAGGAGCATCTGCACCGTGAAGATTAAGCACCATCCTGCCCAGGCCCTGCTGGTCGCCCATCAGGCCGGCGACTTGCCCTTGGCCACCAGCGCCGCCCTGGCTGCCCACCTGGCCGGTTGCAGCTATTGCCAGGCGGTGTTGGCCGAACTGGAAGAAGAGGCGGCCGGCGCCTTCGAGGCCCAGAGCCTACCGGTACGTCAAGACGACTTTGACGCCCTGCTGGCCAGGCTGGACCAGGCGCCGCCTGCCCAGCCCGCCCCTATTACCCTGCCCAGTCTCAGTGTCAACGGCGAAAGCTTTGTACTGCCCAAGGCCCTTGGTGGCCTGGTGGCTAGCGTAGGCAGTTGGCGCCGCCTGGGCTCCAAGGTATGGAGCGCCGACCTGGATCTTGGGGACAAAAAAGCCAAGGCCAGCTTTCTTTACGTGGACAGCCATACCCGTATCCCCAAGCACACCCATGGGGGCGAAGAGATCACCCTGGTGCTGTCGGGCAGCCTGGCCGATGAAGGCGGCCGCTATGGCGAGGGGGATTTTCTGCTGAAAACCCCGGCCGACGAGCACCAACCCTACACCCAGGACAGCCCCTGCCTTTGCTTTACGGTGCTGAGCGCGCCCTTGGTCTTTACCGGCCCCCTGGGGCGCCTGGCCAATCCTTTGCTCAGGCTCTTTTTCTAGGCATGAAAAAGCCCGGCAGTTGCCGGGCTTTTTGCTGGGTGGACGCCTTAGAGAGCAGCGGCCACTTCAGCAATTTTCACTTTGGCGTCGGCAAAGGCCTTGGCTTTGGCGTCTTCGCCCATGTTCAGGCCTTCGGCATAAACGAAGGTCTGGTCGTTGACACCCATCAGGTTAAACAAGGCGCCCAGGTGCGGGGTTTGGGAATCCCACTGGCTACCGGCATAAACACCGCCACGGGCGGCCAGCACCACCAGTTTCTTGCCTTCGATAAGGCCTTGGGGGCCATTTTCGGTGTACTTGAAGGTCACACCGGCACGGGCCAGGCGATCCAGGTAGGCTTTAACCTGGCTGGGAATACCCAGGTTGTAAAGGGGCACGGCCAGTACGATAACGTCATGGGCAGTGAATTCTTCAATGAGCAAGTCGGAGCGCTGGGCCAGTTCGGCCTGCTCGGCGGTGCGGTCGCCAGGAGCGGCCATCCAGCTCAGGATCTCGGGGGCACCCAGGTGGGGCAGGTCGAGGGCAATCAGATCCTTTTCGGTGATCTGAACGTCTTTGCCAGCCAGCTCGGCTTTAAATGCCGCCGCCAGTTGCGAAGAGTTACCCTGGTCACCGAAGATAGAGCTGCTCAGGAGCAGTACTTTTTTCATGGGACAATGCCTCGTTCAAGTTGAATGGCCCTCACTCTACCTTCAGAAAACAAAAAGAATACCGCTAAAATTCGCAGCCTTTACCTCACAAAATCGAATGAAGGTACTGTCAATAGACGCCGCCGTCGGCGAACCGCTATCATGCGGCATCCTTTCTTTACATCCTCCTGTCATGGTCAAAACCCAATTTTCCAGCCGCCTCGGCTTTGTCCTTACCGCCGCCGGTTCTGCCGTTGGCCTGGGCAACATCTGGGGCTTTCCTACCCAAGCCGCCCAGCACGGCGGTGGCGCCTTTCTTTTGCTCTACCTAGTATTGGTGTTTGCCCTGGCCTATCCGGCCCTGGTGGCGGAAATGGCTATAGGCCGCCGTGGCCATCAGGAGCCCATTGCCGACTTGGGCTCTCTGGCTGGCTTAACCGGCAAGCTGGTGGGTGTACTGGGACTGTTGGCGGTCAGCGCCATTTTGAGCTTCTACCTGATCGTGGCCGGCTGGCTGGTAGGCTACATGGGAGACGCCCTATTAAAGCTATTGGGGGTTGATTGGCCTTGGCTGACCGAGTTTGGCCTGGGCCGCAACTTGGCCCTTGGCGGTCTTTTTGGCCTGCTCACTTGGTGGGTGGTGCAAAGGGGCCTGCAGGAGGGGATTGAGACTTGGTCCCGCCGCCTGATGCCGGCCCTGCTGCTGGTGCTGATTGCCCTGGCCGGCTATGTGTTGACCCTGCCCGGGGGCAGTGAAGGCCTGGCTCTATACCTAACCCCCAACCCGGCCAAACTCCTTGAGCCCAGCCTGTGGCTGGCGGCTACCGGCCAAGCCTTCTTTTCCTTGTCCATCGGCGTGTGCGTGATGATGGTCTACGCCAGCTACCTGGACCAGGATGCTTCCCTACCCAAGCTGGGCCTGCAGGTCACCTTGATTGACTCGGGTATCGCCTTCTTGGCGGGCCTGTTGGTTATCCCCGCCATGTACGTAGCCAAGGCCCAGGGCCTGGCCATACTGGACGCCAAGGGCGAGCTGATCAGCTCCGACACCCTGGTGTTCGACCTTTTCCCCCGGCTCTTTGACAACCTGGGCAGCGCCGGCCTGGTGCTGTCCCTGGGCTTTTTCCTGCTGCTGACCCTGGCCGCCCTCACCTCCACCCTGTCGATGCTGGAAGTGCCTACCGCCTCCCTGGTAGCCCGCACCGGTGCCAGCCGCCGCCAGGCCAGCGGCATGGTGTTGGCCCTGGTGCTGGTCGCCATGGCCCTTATCTGCTGGCAATTCCAGTGGCTGTTCGGCCTGGTGGTCAAAGTGGTCACCCAATACGCCCAACCGCTGCTTGGGCTGGTGTTCTGTCTTTTCGCCGGCTGGCTCTGGCGCCGTGACAGTCTCCTGAAAACCCTGGCCGCCAAGGATGAAACCTTTGCAAAATCATGGTTCTGGAGACTCTGGCCCGGCTATGTCAAACTGGTCTGCCCGCTGCTTATTCTGCTGGTGATGGTCCAGAGTATCCTGCAATGACAACAACCAATCGTGGACAATTCAGCTCCCGCCTGGGCTTTGTGCTGGCCGCCGCCGGCGCCGCCGTTGGCCTTGGCAATATCTGGGGTTTTCCCACCCAGGCCGCCCAGCACGGGGGCGGCGCCTTCCTGCTGGTGTACCTGCTGCTGATCTTCGCCCTGGCCTACCCGGTGCTGGTGGCCGAGCTGCTCATCGGCCGCCATGGCCAGGCCAACTCGGTGCGCTCCCTGATGGCCCTGGCCAACCGCCCCTGGCAGCGCTGGCTGGCGATTGTCACCGCCCTTTTGGGCATTGTGACCGTCTGCCTGGTGCTGAGCTTTTATGCCATTGTCGCCGGTTGGCTACTGAGCTACCTGTTGGGGGCGGCCCTGCGCCTGCTGGGCCTTAACGGCGCTGCCGACTGGAGCGAACAGTTTGGTTTTGGCCGCAACCTGATCTTTACCCTGGTGTTTATGGCCATGACGGCAGCGGTGGTACTGCGCGGCGTCAGCCAGGGGCTGGAAAGCTGGTCCAAGCGGCTGATGCCGATGCTGTTCGTGCTGCTGATTGGCCTTATCGCCTTTATGCTGACCCAGGACGGCGCTCTGGCCGGCCTTGGCCGTTACCTCAAGCCGGACCTTGGCGCCTTGGACGACCCGGGCCTGCTGCTGTCGGCCACCGGCCAGGCATTTTTCTCCCTGGGCCTGGGGGTGGGGGCCATGATGGTGTACGGCTCTTATCTGGCCAAAGACAGCAACCTGCCCAAGCTGGCCCTGTCGGTGACCCTGGTGGATACCAGCGTGGCCTTCCTGGCCGGCCTGTTGATCCTCCCGGCCATGTATGCCGCCCAGCACCTGGGGGTATCCATCCAGGCCGACGACGGCAGCCTGGTGTCCTCAGGCACCCTGGTTTTTGACCTGCTGCCGAGCCTCTTTGCCAAGATGGGCGCCCTGGGCCCCTGGGTGGCCCTGGCCTTCTTCCTGCTGATGGCCATTGCCGCCATCACCTCCTCCATCAACATCCTGGAGCTGCCGGTCAGCTTTGTGGCCGAGGAAAGCCCTCTTGGCCGCAGCCAAGCCGCCGTGCTGATAGGCCTGTTGGTGAGCGCCCTGTCGGTGCTGATCCTCTGGCAGTTCGAGACCCTGTTCGAGCTGGTGATAAGCCTCTCGACCCAGTACCTGCAGCCCTTTGTGGGTCTGCTGCTGTGCCTGTTTGCCGGCTGGGTCTGGCAGCAACAGCGCTGCCTGGCCGCCTTGGCCCAAGGTAGCCCAGCTCTGGCCAGCAGCCGCACCCTCAGGGTCTGGCGCTGGTACGTCAAATGGGTATGCCCATTGCTGATTGCCGGGCTCTTGGTGCAAAGCTTTCGCTGATAAAAAAGCCCGGCTCGCCGGGCTTTTTTGTACTGATCGACCTTGGGCCAAGCCCGGGACCTTGCTAAGGTGGCCAAAACCCTTTGAGCCATCCCCATGCTGAAAAAGAAACTGACCCTGCATCTCGATGCCCTGCTGGTAATAGGCCTGCTGTTTTTGGCCTCCATCGCCTTTAACGTCTGTCAGCAACGGCAAGTTCACCGGCTCACCGAAGAAAACCTCAAGCTGCAATGGCAGGCAACGGTGGATAAACTCAACCTGGAGTCCCAACAGGCCACCATCGACAGGCTGGCCGGCCAGCAAGGGACAAAAAAGGCGCCCTAAGGCGCCTTTTTTAGCGGAACAGTATCTTTTCCTGCCGAAAGCAGTAGACGCAGAAGCTTATCAGCAGCGCCGCTATCACGGCGGTAGACAGCAGGATCAGCCCCAGCAGGCCATAGTCGACGGTGCCTTTGAGGATCTCCTTGATGGCCAGGGCCACATTGGTAATGGGCACCAGCGCCCACTGGGCATCCAGAGTCACCCCCGGCAGCAGCGCCACCACTATGGGCAGGATCAGCGGCAGGTTCAGCATCCCCATATAGTTCTGGGCTTCCTTGTAGCTGCGGGCATAGACCGACAAGGACAACATGGCCGCCGCAAAAATCGCCGCTATGGGGATCAGCATCAGCAGCACCAGCAGCACGTCCCCCACGCCGATGGCAGAGAACACCTTGATAATGGCGTCAATGGCAAAGTGCTGGCCGATAATAAGGCCCCAGATGGCAAAGCTGGCCACCGACAGCAAGGCTGCCAGTACCGCCGTGGTAAAGACCACCAGGAACTTGCCCAGTACCAGCTTGGTGCGGGGCACCGGCGACAGCAACAAGGTTTCCAGGGTGCCCCTTTCCTTTTCACCGGCCCCCAGGTCAATGGCGGGCATCATAGCCCCCATCAGGCAGGTAAAAAAGAGCACATAGGGCAAAAAGCCTCCCAGTTTCTCACCGATGGACTCGCGCTTGTCCGCCACCGACACCTTGGTGAGCTTGACCGGCTCGGCCAGGGCCAGCCGTACCGGCTCGTCCACCCCCACCAGGGCGCTAAAGTCACCTTTCAGGCGGTCTTCCAGGGGTTTCAAGGCCTTCTCCACCCGGCTCATCACCGACTTGATGGATGAAGCATCGTTGAAATAGACCTGCCACTCGCTTTGGCTTGGCTGGCTGGGGTCAAAGGTTTGTGGGATAGCCAGCACCACGTCCACCTTGCCCCCCTTGATAGCCGCCGGTATGTCGGTAAGGTCCACGTCATCCACCAGCACAAAATTGGAAGCGTCACGGACCACGTCCAGCACCTGGGGCACGGCCCGGGTCAGGGCCACTTTCAGGGGCTCGCTTTCGGCCTTCTGGATTTGCTTGGCGGTAATAAAGCCGATGCCACCGAAGATCAGCGGGAAGATCAGCAGCGGCATGGCGATGGCGAAAAAGAGGGTCTTTTTATCCCGTACCAGCTCCAGCAGTTCCTTTTTATACAGGGTCCACATCAGGCCGCCTCCTTGCTCATCACCAGGGTCAGCAGGGCCTGGCGCAGGTCGCCATTGAGGGCCGCAAACTGGGCCAGGCTGTCGTTAAATACCGTCTCACCCCTGTCGATAACCGCTACCCGGTCACAAAGGGCCGCCACTTCGTCCAGATGATGGGTGGAGAAGATCACCGGCACCCCTTGGCTTTTCAGGTGGCGCACCACCGACAGCACCGTCTCGGTGGCCATGATATCCAGGCCGGTGGTGGGCTCGTCGAGGATCACCACCTGGGGGTTATGGACCAGGGCCCGGGCGATGGAGGTGCGCTGCTTCATGCCGGACGACATCTGCTCTGCCCGGCGGTGCAAGAAGGACTTCATGTCCAACAGGCTGAACAGGCTGTCCATACGCTCGGCAAGGGCTTCTCCTTCCAGGCCATGCATGCGGCCGAAGTAGGCGACGTTTTCCATGGCGGTCAGGCGGCCGTAAAGGCCGGTGCTGGAGGACAAAAAGCCGATTTTCTTGCGGGCGGCGGCCGGGTCGCGCACCACGTCGATGCCGCCAATTTCAATGGTGCCGGCGTCGGGCTTGATGGCAGAGCTCAGCATGCGCAGTGTGGTGGTTTTACCGGCGCCGTTGGGGCCAAGCAGGGCCAAGACCTCCCCTTGCTGGCAGCTAAATTCCACTTGCCGAACCGAGTGAAAAAAACGCCCCTGCAGACGGGGATCGGCTTTTTCTTCTTCGGTCAGCTTCTTGGGGTCCGTTACGGCAAATCGCTTTGCCAGTCCTTTTACCTCAATCATCCTTTGCTCCTGGATTGGGCCTGCCATTATCATCGCTTTTCAACATCTTATCTGCACCATGCCAACGATGGGCGCTTTGTAACAACTTGTAAACATCTTGAGTCAATCTCTTGACAGCTCAGCTTGGCTGCCAGGACACTTCTAGCTTTGGGAACGCCGGCAGGCCTGTGGCTTGGGTGCCGGAAACAATGACAAAAGGGATAGCTATGCAAAGTTCTTCTGTTTTCGGGGCCGTTATCGATATTTTTGTGGCGCCCAGCCGCGCCTTGGTCGGGGTAGACAAGAACAGAGGTTGGTCATTCCTGGCCTTTGTTCTGTATGCGCTGATCCCTGCCCTTTTCATGGCCTACTACTTCCTGGGCAATGATTTTGAGGTGATCAAGGGCCAGATGCTGGCCGCCATGGGCGATGTGAGCCCGGCCGAGCGTGAACAGGCTGCCGCCTTCTTTACCCCCATGAGCATGACGGTCACCACCACCCTGATGATCACCTTGGTCAACCTGATAGTACTGACCCTGCACGGTCTCTACCTGATGTTTGCCACCAAAGTGGACCCCAACAACACCCATGGTTTCCCCGATTGGTGGGCCCTGAGCCTGTGGGCGCACCTGCCGGAGATCCTCGCCAGCCTGCTGGGCTTTGTGGTGGTAATGGCGTCCAGCACCGTACCAGACCAAAGCCAACTGGGGCTGTTGACCCTCAATGCCCTGCTGGGCCTGAGCCAAGGGGATAACTGGTTCAACTTTGCCAGTACCCTGAGCCTCTTTACCGTCTGGACCACAGTGCTGACCGCCCTGGGTATCCAACTGTGGACCCAAATCGACAAGGCCCGCGCCTGGACTATCGCCCTGCTGTTCCCTGCCGTGGTATACGGCGGCTGGGCTGTTATCAACCTCATCAAAGGTTGAGGCCATGAAGCGTCTACTGATCGGCCTTGGCATCCTGGCCATTGGCGCCCTGCTGGTCTGGGCCAAGGTGGCCAGGGGCCCGGCCGGGGTGTCGGTGGACCAGGTCGCTGCCGAAAAGGGCGATTTGAAACGCTCGGTGCTGGCCTCCGGCAAGCTGGCCTATCGCGAACAGGTGCAGCTGCGCTCGGAAGTGTCGGGGGTAGTGAAAAAGGTACTGGTGGAAGAAGGGGACCAGGTCCATAAAGGGGACCTGCTTATTGCCCTTGATCCCCAAAGTTACCAGGCCCAGGTCGACGCCCAAACCGCCTTGGTCAATCAAAGCCGCATTGCCATAGAGCGCCAGAGAAGTTACCTGCAGACCCTCAAGGCCCAGGTGGCCCGTAAGGTGGCCCTGCACGCCAAGGGGCTGCTGGACACCGACTCCTTCGAGACCGCCAAGTCGGATCTTACCCTGGCAGAGATTGACCTGCAGACCCGTGAGCAGGCCCTTAACCAGGCCCAGGCAGACCTGGACAGGGTCAAGGAACTGCTGGCCAAGACCCGCTTCGTAGCGCCCATGGACGGGGTGGTTACGGCAGTGGACGTCAAGGAAGGGGAAACGGTTATTCCCGGCACCACCAACATCATCGGCTCCAGCCTGATGACCCTGGCCGACACCTCCGCCATCCTCACCGAGGTAGAAGTGGACGAAGCCGATATTGCCGGAGTTAAGGAAGGGCAAGACGCCGACATTTTCGCCGTTGCCTTTCCCGACACGCCCTTGAGCGGCCAGGTGCAGTCCATTGCCACCACGGCCCGCCAGGCACCGGGGCGCCAGGGCATGAGCTTTACCGTCAAGATTCTGCTGTCGGACCTGAAAGACAAGGCCATCAGGCCCGGCATGAGCTGTAGGGCCGAGATCTACACCGAAACCGCTTCCGACGTACTGCTGGTGCCCATCGAAGCGGTGCGTTACGACGAGGACGACAAGCCCTTCGTGATGCGGGTCGACAACGGCCAGGCCCAGCGTCAAGACGTGACCCTGGGTATGTCCGACGACACCCAGCAGGCCATCGCCAGCGGCCTGGACGCCGGCGCCGAACTGGTCAGGGGCCCGGCCAGGGTGCTGCGCAACCTTAAAGACGGTGACAGGGTCGTAGCCAATGACTGATGTCATTTGCCTTGAGGCCATCAAAAAAGCCTTCGTGATGGCCGGCGAACCGTTCTGGGCCCTCAGGGGCATCGACTTGACCATAGGCCGCAACGACTATCTGGCCATTATCGGCCCCTCCGGCTCAGGCAAGTCGACCCTGCTCAATATCCTCGGTTGCCTGGACGTCCCCAGCGAGGGCCACTATTGGCTGGCCGGGGAAGATGTGGCCACCCTGCCCCAAAGCCAGCTGGCCCGGGTACGCAATCACCAGATTGGCTTTATCTTCCAAAGCTTTAACCTGCTGCCCCGGGCCAGCGCCCTGGATAACGTGGCCCAGCCGCTGGTCTACCAGGGTTTTAGCCTCAAAGAGCGGCGCCAGCGGGCCCTGGAGGCCCTGGCCAAGGTAGGCCTGGCTGACCGGGCCAACCACAGGCCCAACCAATTGTCCGGCGGCCAGCGCCAGCGGGTGGCCATAGCCCGGGCCCTGGTGACCCGGCCCTCTATCCTGCTGGCCGACGAGCCTACCGGTAACCTGGACTCCCAAACCACCCGCGACATCATGGCCCTGTTCGACGAGCTGCACGGCGAAGGGCAAACCATCGTCGTCGTCACCCACGAGCAGGACATCGCCAACCATTGCCGGCGGGTGGTAAGGGTCATGGACGGTGTTATCACCAGCGACAGCCTAGTTGCCGGGCAGGAGAGCCGCCTTGTCTAACAACGCCATACTGGCAGAAAGCCTGCGGGCTGCGGTCGGCGCCATCCGTGCCCACGGCATGCGCTCTGTGCTCACGACCTTGGGTATCGTTATCGGTATCGCCTCGGTTATCGCCGTGGTAGCTGTGGTCCAAGGGCTGACGGCCAGCATCGACAAGCAACTGGCCGGAATGGGTACCAATGTGCTGTCCATCAGCCCCTATACCCCCCTTAAAGATCAGATCACCGGCAACTTTGCCCGGCTGCGCGAAGAAGACGTGGACAGCATCAGAGGCAGCGTCTCCGGGGTTGCCAATGTCACGGTTTCCACCCCTTTGGTGGGTACCCTCAGCACCTTGAGTTACCAAGGGCGCAAGGCCAGCGCCATTGCCGCCGGAGTCGGCTACGCCTACGCCGATCTGTACGGGGCCTATACCGACAAGGGCCGCTTTTTCTCCAAAAGCGACGAGCAATCCCGTCGCCGGGTAACGGTGCTGGGCAAAACCGTGGTCAGCAACCTCAAAATCGTGGGCGATCCCATAGGTCAATACCTGCAGCTGGGCCAGGAGTGGTTCAAGGTGATAGGGGTTTTGGAAGAACGGGGTAAGTTTTTTGGCTTCGACCAGGACGACCAGATCCTGATCCCCTACTCTACCGCCCGGGCCCTGCAAGGCTTTGTGTCCACCCCCAACCTCAACATCTCCATGGCGATCACCGATCTTGGTCAGCAGGACAAGGTGGTGGAGCAGCTGAAAAGGGTTTTACGGCGTAACCATGGCCTGGCCAAGGACGCCCCCGACGACTTCGAACTGCAAACGGCCAAACAGATGCAGGAGCGCATCGGCGCCATCACCAACACCACCACCCTGGTGGCAGCGGGCGTGGTGGGAGTGTCGTTGCTGGTGGGCGGCATCGGCATTATGAACATCATGCTGGTGTCGGTCACCGAGCGCACCCGCGAAATTGGTATCTTAAAAGCCCTTGGCGCCACCCGCGCCCATATCCTCTGGCAGTTCCTGGCCGAGGCGGTGCTGCTGTGCCTCTTGGGAGGCATGATAGGCCTGGCATTGGGTTATGGTCTGGCCCTGGCTGTAACCGCCATGATCCCCGGCATGCCGGCGGCTACCGTGCCTTGGTGGGCCATAGCCCTGTCCCTTAGCTTTTCCGCCTTTGTCGGCGTGCTGTTTGGGATATTGCCGGCCATCAAGGCCGCCAACCTGCACCCCATCGACGCCCTAAGATATGAGTGATAACCCTAAAACAGTGACTGGCACCACTAATATCAATAAAGACTGAAGCGCCCTGTCACCCATGAGCAAAGGACGATAGCTTCTTGCCGATTTAATCTCGCAGGAGTGCAAGGATGCACTTGAGTTTTGATACCTTGGAAGTAACGGATGCCTTGAATGGCGTCTATGTGTTCGTGCCCCGCAACCACCCTGATCTGTTGCTCTATACAGAAGGGAATAGTTCAGCCCAGGGCGATTTTGCCCAGTTGCTGGACAGGTTAACCCTCTCCGGGCGCCATGCGCTGTTGAACTTCTGGGATAACCTCACCCACTCTGCATCGCCGCTACGCAACTGCGGCGGCAACTCGGCAGAACACCAACTCGTACAGGCCTTGGAAAGGGGCGAACTGTGCGTATTCCAGGTTGCCAGCGGCCTGGAGACCGCCTTAAAGACCCATGCCCCAAGCACCGCAGCGGCCAGCAATTCAACTACCGCCGCCGCCAACGACACCCCGAGACAGCAGACCCAACAGGCCAGTACCGCCCAGGAACAACAAGTCGCCGCCCGCACTGCCGAAAGCGAGGCAGAGGCAGAGGCAGAGGCAGAGGCAGAGGCAGAGGCAGAGGAGCCTAGCGACTGGAAGAATGTCAGCAAAGAACAATTTATCAGCGACTATACCGCGCGCTACCCTAACACCACCATCGCCGATAAATTGCCAGAATATTACGATGAAGGTATGCGCCAGCATCCTGAAACAGGGCACCTTCGCAATATCAACACCACGAACACGCCGCAAATCGAGGCGAAGCCAATCAGCACCAGCGAAATAACCTTTACCCACACCAAAGAGCTGAAGATACTGGAGGCCCAGCGTAAGCGAGCCCAATTAGCCAAACTGAGAGCTATCGCGAAAGGTGATGAGGAAGCTGAAAAGGCAGCCAACCAACGTATGGTCAATTTCAGTGCCGCCATCGGTGTCACGTCAGCCCGCCTGGTTATGGCTAAAGAGTATCCTGACTTTGAAGAGCTGGTTGACTTCAAACTGCCCGGCAAGGGAGAGCAGGGGCAATTTGATCTGGTCTATAGCAACAAGAATACCGGTGAAGTGCTCGTCGTCGAGGCCAAAGGGGGGGCATCAACACTAGGCAGCAGGAAAGCTCTGTGTCGTAGGCAAGCTCAACAAGGATCGCCCGAATACTGTGATAGTGTTATTGCGAATATGCATAAGATCTATAAAAAAGCCTTGAATGCAGGAAAGACCCCCAATGAGATGAAAGGGCTTAGTGATGGTATGAAAGTATTAAAAAGAGCTAAACGCGTTGATGATAAAATACACTCCATCCTAATCAGTCAAAGGCTAGAGTCGGATGGTTCCCTTAAGCCCTCTGCAAAGCTGATTAAATTCAGCAACGAACCATCCTTAAGAAAGGAAGTACGAAATGATTGAACGCCATTATAAAGAGAAGCATCCAGAGTACACTGAGGAAACTCTTGTTGATTACGAGGAAGATATCCCACTCATGATCAACACCATTAAAAAAAAGAATGGTGGATTGATTCTGGGTGGTTCCATTAACGAAGCAGTGGATGGCTTTGGTAACGCCATTATTCTTGGACGGCCGCATAACGACTCTCTTCGGCATCTCTCTCTTTTAAAAGAGTTTGGCGTCACCAATTTTGCCTATATGGTGAACCAGGGCAAAACATTTCAGGCAACCATTGATGGCGACACTTTTGAGCTGACCGGCCAGCCCAAGACCGATTATGTCGATACCGACAGCTGGATTAAGGTGTATTGCGCAGCAGTCATGTTGCGGGATTTTGACGCTATTAGCGTTTTGAACCAAGTGAGCGAGGCGACCTTTATCAGCGCCAACCTAAAGCCAGACAGCTTCGATTTAGCCCTGATTAAGGTACTTAAAGGCATCTTCACTCCAGACTCGGATATGGCAGCGCTGTTGAAAGATGCCTTGCTCTGCGACGATATCGATGATATGCGCCTACCTTACGCTCACCATATCTTGTCGCCATTACTGCCATTAGTACGCTGCATTTTTACTGCCAATGCCGAAGCCGAGTTTAATCAGGAACTGCGCGAAGCGGTTGCAATGCACAAAGCCTATTGGTCCAAGGATGAACTAGAAGCCCTTGGCTGGGTATCTTTACCCCTGACCGCTCTGGCCGTTATCGCCCAGGATGCCAAGGGTTATAGAATGAACTTTGAAACCGACTACATTCCGGCCTGGATAGTTAATCGGGAATTTTAAATTACCGGTAGCCCGCAGCTAGCTGCAAAGTTACGCGTTTAATAACGGTAGAAATAAAAAAGCGCCTTTCGGCGCTTTTTTATTTCAGGCTGTAGGCCTCGCGGGCCAGGGCGGTAATGCCGTCCCAGTCACCGGCCTCAATCAGGCCCTTGGGGGCCAGCCAGCTGCCGCCGACGCACAGCACGTTGGGCAGCTTGAGGTAGCTGGCGGCATTTTGCTCGCTGATGCCACCGGTGGGGCAGAATTTCACCTGGGGAATGGGGCCACCCATGGCCTTGAGGGCCGGGGCGCCGCCACTGGCTTCCGCCGGGAAGAACTTGAAGTAGCTCAGGCCCATGTCCATGCCGGTCATCACTTCGGACAGGGTGCTGACACCGGGGATAAGGGGCGCGGGGCCAGCCAGGGCAGCCTGCACCAGCGACGGGGTCATGCCGGGGCTTATCACAAACTTGGCACCGGCAGCCACGGCGGCCTGGTAGTCTTCGCTGTTGAGCACGGTACCGGCGCCCACCAGGGCGTCTGGCAGTTCCTTGGCGATCAGGCGAATGGCGTCCAGGGCGCACTGGGTACGCAAAGTCACTTCCAGCACCTTAACGCCACCGGCCATCAGGGCCCGGGCCAGAGGCACAGCGTGCTCAAGCTCTTCTATCACCAGTACCGGCATTACCGGGCTGGCGGTCAGCACGTCTTGGGGTGCTAGGTTCCAGGTCATTGGTTGTCCTCATGGGGAAAGCGGAACAGGGTGGCTCCTTGCTCGGCGCCGCACAGTTGGGGTCGTAGGTTCATGAAAAGGCCACGGCCCATGCCGATGCTGTTGGGCAGCAGATCGGCCTTGGCGCACTGGCGCTTGGCCAGCTCCGCCTCGTCTACCAGCAGGGTCAGCTCGCCGGTATGGCTGTCCAGGCGGATAAGGTCGCCGTCCTGCACCTTGGTCAGCACCGGGTTGTCCAGGGCTTCGGGGGTCAGGTGAATAGCGGCGGGCACCTTGCCGGACGCGCCGGACATACGGCCGTCGGTGACCAGGGCCACCTTGTAGCCTTTTTCCTGCAATACGCCGAGGGGCGGCGTCAGCTTATGCAGCTCCGGCATGCCGTTGGCCTTGGGCCCTTGGAAGCGCACCACCACGATGCAGTCGCGGTTTAAGTCGCCGGCCTTGAAGGCGGCGTCCAGCTGGTTTTGGTCAGAAAAGACCACCGCCGGGGCTTCGATAACGGTGTTGGCCGCCGGTACCGCCGAGACCTTGATAACGCCACGGCCGAGGTTGCCGTGCAGCACCTTAAGGCCACCTTCGGGGCTAAAGGGCGCCTCGGGGTCGGCCAGCACGCTGGTATCCAGGCTTTTGTCGGGGCTGGGGCGCCACTCGAGCTTGCCTTCGTTGAGCCAGGGCTCCAGTTCGTAGGCGTCCAAGCCCTCCCCTACTATGGTCTTGACGTCTTCGTTGAGCAGACCCAGCTTGCGCAGGCTCTTGATGAGATAGCCCATGCCACCGGCCGCCTGGAAGTGGTTGATATCGGCCTGGCCATTGGGGTAGATGCGGGTCATCGACGGTACCACCTTGGACAGCTGGTCGAAGTCGTCCCAGTTGATGTCGATACCGGCAGCGCGGCCGATGGCCACCAGGTGCATGGTGTGGTTGGTGGAGCCGCCGGTAGCCAGCAGCGCCACCATGGCGTTGACCAGGGTCTTGGCGGTGAGGATCTCGCTAAAGGGGGTGTAGTTGCCGGACAGCTCGGTCAGGCGGGTCACCTGCTTGGCGGACGCCTCGGTGAGGGCGTCACGCAGCTGGGTATTGGGGTTCACAAAGGATGACCCCGGCAGCTGCATGCCCATCACTTCCACCATCAGCTGGTTGGAGTTGGCGGTGCCGTAAAAGGTACAGGTACCGGCGCTATGGTAGGACTCGCTCTCGGCGCGCAGCAGCTCGGTGCGGTCGACCTGGCCCTGGGCATAGGCTTCGCGGATGCGGGCCTTTTCCTTGTTGGGCATGCCGGACGGCATGGGGCCGGCGGGCACGAACACGAACGGCAGGTGGCCAAAGCTGGCCGCCGACATCAGCAGGCCGGGCACTATCTTGTCGCAGATCCCCAGCATCAGGGCGCCGTCAAACATGTTGTGGGACAGGCCCACCGCCGAACTCATGGCGATAACGTCCCGCGACAGCAAGGACAGTTCCATACCCGGCTGGCCCTGGGTAACGCCGTCACACATGGCCGGCACGCCGCCGGCAAACTGGCCGACCGACCCTACCTCGTGCAGCGCCTTTTTAATCAGCGCCGGGTAGGCCTCGTAGGGCTGGTGGGCCGACAGCATGTCGTTGTAGGCGGAGATGATGCCGACGTTGGCCTTGGTGAAAGACTTGAGGCTGTCCTTGTCGGACAGGCCACAGGCGGCAAAACCGTGGGCCAGGTTGCCACAGGACAGGCTGGCACGGTGCACGCCACCGGCTTTTTGGCTGGCAACCTGCTCCAGGTAGCGGGCGCGGTGCTGGGCGCTGCGCCCTTCGATGCGGGCCGTTACCTCGGCCACAACCTTATTCATGCTTCCTCCTGGTACAAATAGACGTCTACCGGGGTTTGCTTTTGCCCCAGAATGGCGCGAATGGGCATGGCCGCCACGTCGCCGCCGGCCAGGGCCTTGGCCAGGGTGTCGGCCTTGTCCTGGCCTTCCAGGTGCAGATAGATCTGGCGGCTGTTAAGCAGCGCCGACAGGCTCATGGAAATACGGGCCAGGGGTTGGCTGGCCGGGTGGGCGGCAATGAGCCTGGCCTGGGTCTGCAAGCCTTCTTGCAGATGGGGGCAATCAGGGAACAGGGAGGCGGTGTGGCCGTCGTTACCCATGCCGAGGATCACCACGTCCAGGGGCTGGGGCAGCGCACCCAGCCAGTCGCTGGCCAGGGCCAGGCCTGCTTCCACCGTGGCGTGGGGGGTTTTAAGGCCCACAAAGCGGGCGCTGGCCGCCCGCCCGGTAATCAAATGCTGGCGCACCAGGGCGGCGTTGGAGGCGCTGTCGTCCAGGTCTACCCAGCGCTCGTCGGCCAGGGTCACCAGCACCTTGGACCAGGTGATGGGCTGGCGGGACAGGGCCTGGAAAAAGGCCAGGGGCGTGCGGCCGCCGGATACCACCAGGGAGGCTTTGCCCCTGGCGTCTATGGCTTCTTGCAGCTGGCCGGCCACTTTGGCGGCCAACTGCTCTGCCAGCAGGGCGCGGTCGTTAAAGCGCTTTTCCACTGTCAGTTTCATTTATTCCTCCCAGCTGCGGCCGTCGCGGGTAATAAGGGCGATGGAGGCCACAGGCCCCCAACTGCCGGCCTGGTAACTCTTGGGGCCGTCGCCGCTTTGGTCCCAGGCTTCCATGATGGAGTCCACCCAGGTCCAGGCCGCTTCTATTTCGTCACGGCGCACAAAGAGCGCCTGGTTGCCCACCATGGCTTCCAGCAGCAGCCGCTCGTAGGCGTCGGCAATACGCTCTTCCTTGAAGGTTTCGAAGAAGGACAGGTCCAGCTTGGTGCTTTGCAGGCGCATGTTGGACTCCAGGCCCGGCACCTTGTTGAGCATCAACAGCTCCACCCCTTCCTGGGGCTGCAGGCGGATGATGAGCTTGTTGGCGGCCAGCTGCTTTTGCGACTTGGCAAAGATGTTGTGGGGCAGCGCCTTGAAGCTCACCACCACTTCGGTGCACTTGGCGGGCATGCGCTTACCGGTACGCAGGTAAAAGGGCACGCCGGACCAACGCCAGTTGTCGATGTCCACCCGCAGGGCCACGAAGGTCTCGGTGTGGGAATTGGTGATGGCCCCTTCTTCTTCAGCGTAGCCCGGCACCGCCTTGCCCCGCAGGAAACCGGAGCTGTACTGGCCGCGCACCGTCACGTCGTTGACGTTGGCGCTGGTGATGGGGCGAAGGGCGCGCAGCACCTTGAGCTTTTCGTCGCGGATGGCGTCGGCGTCCAGGCTGACCGGCGGTTCCATGGCGATCAGGGTCAGCACCTGCAGCAGGTGGTTTTGCACCATGTCGCGCATCTGCCCGGCCTTGTCGAAGTAGCTCCAGCGCCCTTCGATACCCACTTCCTCGGCCACGGTGATCTGCACATGGTCGATGCAGCTGTAGTCCCAGTTACCGGCGAAAAGAGCGTTGGCAAAGCGCAGCGCCAGCAGGTTCTGCACCGTTTCCTTACCCAGGTAATGGTCGATACGGTAAATTTGACGCTCATTAAAGTGGGCGTCCACCTTGTCGTTGATGACCCGGCTGGAGGCCAAGTCCTGGCCTATGGGCTTTTCCATGATGACGCGGCTGTTGTCACGGATAAGGCTGGCCCCGGACAGGCCCTGGCAGATATCGCCGTAAAGGGAAGGAGGCGTGGCGAAGTAATAAACTTCCGGGGTGTCGTGGTTGACCACCTCGCCAATGGCGGCGTAGGCGTTCATGTCGGAAAAGTCTAAGGACACATGGGCCAAGCGGGCCTTGAAACGGGCCAGCACTGCCTTGTCGACAGGTTCTTTGAGGAAGGTATCCAGGGTGTCTTCTATTGGCTCGGCATCTCCCCGGGCCACGCCGATGATACGGCTGTCTTTGTCCAGTAATCCGGCCTTGTCCAACTGATAAAGTGCCGGCAACAGCTTACGCCTGGCCAAGTCCCCTTTTACACCGAACAACACCAGATCGCACGGGCCTATGGCTTTCATGCGTGCATCCTTCCCCTGATCAATTAGGTTGTAATTTAACTACATTATAGGCACCAAAAGCCCCCCCTTGTCCACAATCCCACCGGAGATTTTCGGTTGTCGAACTTTCATAAGAGGTTTTTTTTCATAATAATGACAAAAATCCAGTGGGATCAGTGCGATCTATCCCGGCGGCCAGCCAACAGAATAAGGAAAATGTTGCCATGAACACCTTGGACAAAATTGCCAAGAGTCTGGGAAGTCTTTCAAAATCAGAGCGTAAGGTCGCCGAGGTGATCCTCGCCAACCCCCAGTCCGCCATTCATTCGTCCATCGCGTCCCTGGCCAAGGCCGCCGACGTTTCCGAGCCCACCGTCAACCGTTTCTGCCGCCGCCTGGACACCAAGGGCTTCCCGGATTTCAAGCTGCACCTGGCCCAGAGCCTGGCCAACGGCACCCCTTATGTGAACCGCCATGTAGAAGAAGACGACGGCCCCGACGCCTACACCGCCAAGATCTTCGAATCCGCCATGGCCTGCCTGGACACCGCCCGGCGCAGCCTGGACACCGCCGTTATCAACCGCGCCGTAGACCTGCTGACCCAAGCCAAGAAAATTTCTTTCTTTGGCCTGGGCGCCAGCGCCGCCGTGGCCCACGACGCCCTCAATAAGTTCCTGCGTTTCAACGTGCCGGTGGTTTATTCCGACGACGTGCTGGTGCAGCGCATGAGCTGCATGAACTCCGCCACCGACGACGTGGTAGTGCTGCTGTCCCACACCGGCCGCACCAAGAGCCTGGTGGAGCTGGCCCGCATCGCCCGGGAGAACGACGCCACGGTGATTGCCATCACCTCCAAGGACTCACCCCTGGCCAAGGAAGCCACCTTCGCCATCGGCATGGAAGTGCCGGAAGACACCGACGTTTATATGCCCATGGCCTCCAGGCTGGCGTCCTTGACCGTCATCGACATCCTGGCCACCGGCTTCGTACTGCGCCGGGGCCCCCGTTTTCGGGAGAACCTGCGCCGGGTCAAGGACGTGCTGCGCGATTCTAGGTTGGAAAAAGACGACGAAAAGCGCTGATCGGATTTGTAGTAAAATTACAAGAAAAGGGCGGTGACTATGCTATAGTGGCCTCACCGCCTTTTAGGGTATCCGGTCATGCTTAGAAGAACGAAAATTGTCACCACCCTCGGCCCCGCCACGGACAAGGGAAACAACCTGGAAAACATCATCCGGGCCGGCGCCAACGTCGTACGTCTTAACTTCTCCCACGGCAAAGCCGAAGACCATATGGGTCGCGCCAAGGCCGTGCGGGACATCGCCGCCAAGCTGGGCCGCCATGTGGCCATTCTTGGCGACCTGCAAGGCCCCAAGATCCGCGTCTCCACCTTTAAGGACGGCCCCATTCAGCTGACCGTTGGCGACCATTTCGTGCTGGACGCCGAGCTGCCCGCCGGTGCCGGCCACCAGGGCGCCGTAGGCCTGGACTACAAAGCCCTGCCTGACGACGTCAACACCGGTGACGTGCTGCTGCTGGATGACGGCCGGGTACAATTGAAGGTGCTGGGGGTTGAAGGCGCCAAAGTCAACACCCAGGTGCTAATTGGCGGCCCCCTGTCCAACAACAAGGGTATCAACCGCCAAGGCGGCGGCCTGACCGCCCCGGCCCTGACCGACAAGGACAAGGCCGACATCAAGACGGCGGCCGCTATCGGTATCGACTACCTGGCCGTGTCCTTCCCTCGCTCCGGCGACGATCTTCGCTACGCCCGCCAACTGGCGGAAGAAGCCGGCGCCAAGCCCTTTATCTGCGCCAAGATTGAAAGGGCCGAAGCCGTGTCCGACAACGAAGCCCTGGACGACATCATCCTGGCGTCCGACGCCGTGATGGTGGCTCGGGGCGACCTGGGTGTGGAGATCGGTGACGCCGAGCTGGTAGGACAGCAAAAGCGTATCATCCGCCGTGCCCGGGAGCTAAACCGGGTGGTGATCACCGCCACCCAGATGATGGAAACCATGATTGAAAGCCCCATGCCCACGCGGGCCGAAGTCATGGACGTGGCCAACGCCGTATTGGACGGCACCGACGCGGTGATGCTGTCTGCCGAAACCGCTGCCGGTAAATACCCGGTGGAGACGGTGGAAGCCATGTCCCGAGTCTGTGTCGGCGCCGAAAAGAACCCGGCGGCCATCATCGACACCCACCGCATGAACCACAGCTTCAACTCGGTGGAAGAGACCATCAGCCTGTCCACCATGTATGCGGCCAACCACCTGGCCGGGGTCAAGGCCATCATCGCCCTGACCGAGAGCGGTGGCACGCCGCTGCTGATGTCGCGGATAAGCTCTGCCCTGCCGATCTTCGCCCTGTCGCGCCACGCCAGCACCCTTAACCGCCTCGCCCTGTACCGGGGCGTCTTCCCGGTGGCTTTTGATTCCAGCCACTACCGGGATGATGCCCTCAAACGCGAAGCCCTGACCCTGCTCAAGGCCAAGGGCCTGCTGCAAAGCGGCGACCTGGTGCTGATGACCTACGGCGACCGTATGGAAACCATCGGCGGCACCAATACTTGCAAAATTTTGCAGGTGGACTGAGACCGCAACGCAAAAAAGGCGCCCTAGGGCGCCTTTTTTATTGCCTGGCCCAGACACGGCCTAGGACAGTAGAGCCCGCCCTGTTAAGGTGCCAGCCTCAGACTTTTAAGGAGAATGCCCATGCAGGGTAACAACAGGGCCAATATCAAGGTGGGCGCCACGGTGTCTGTGGTGCTGAAAAAAGATCAAGGCAGCGGCGCCCTTACCCAGGGGGTGGTGCAGCGCATCCTCACCAACTCGGCCAACCATCCCCATGGCATCAAGGTCAGGCTGGAAGACGGCCAGGTGGGACGGGTCAAGGTGATCCACGGCGACGGGCACTGAGGCCCGCCAGCCGCTTAATAGATGTTGATGGTGTAGTCGATGTCCTGCACCAGCTCCTGGCCACTGTCGGCAAGGTAGCGCGAGCGGATCTTCAGGCTGTGTTCGCCGGGGGATAAGGGCCTTAGCATCACCCAATAGCCTTCGGTGGCCGACGGATAGATCTTCGGCGGTAGCCGGTCCCGGGATACGGAGCCCAGCAAGTCAAAGCAGCTTCTGGCTTTTTGCCTGAAGGCGGCCAGGCTACCAAGATCATGGCCGTCGAGCTCCAATGACAAGGTTTTTACCTGGGGCCATTTGATGGCCACCGCCTGTTGCACCGCCGGGCACTCGAACTCGTTTTCGTAGTTGGGTGCAGCCAACTGCGACATCACAGGGACAAACAGGTACTTGCCTGCCGGTACGTTGCAGTAGCGCTCCACCTTGTGGTCGTTGGGGGCGCTGGCCAGAAACCACACCGGGCCAGACTGGCTGTAGTCACAACGCAGCCCTGTCATGTCACTAAAGGGGCTTGCCGGCCCCGGTACCGATTTTTGCCATTGCCACCAGGCCACCGCGTATTGCGATTGGCTCACTTCGCCCACCCGCATCAGCGGGGGCAATATGCCGTCATCCAGGGCATGGGTGCAAAAAGACAATAGCGCAAGCAGTAGGGCGCACACCCTGGCGCAGATCCCCTTGTCCATCTCAAAGACTCCCTCGTATTTGCAGCGGTGGTCTTATGCCCCGCTTTTCCTGCATTAACAGCAGGTTGAACATTAAATTAACAAATAGGAGGGAAATGTAAAGCAATGACGCTAAGTGGTCGCCTTTTTTCGTGAAAATAGGCGATGTCCCATGGCGTTGACCACGGATCCCAGCACCACCAGCCCGGCTCCCAGGTAAGACAGCAGCGGCAAATGCCGGGTGTCGAAACCAAAGGGCAGCAGCGGGGCCAGGGCCGCCACGAACAGGAAGGTCATCAAGGGGGTAATGGCCAGCAGCGCCGACACCTTGGAGGCTTCCCAGTGGTTGAGGGCTTCGGCAAAGGCACCGTAGGCTATCAGGGTGTTAAAGCAGCAAAACAGCAGCCAGCCCCCTTCCCAGGGCGACAATTCCACCACCAGAGACGGCGCCGACATGGGCAGGAATACCAGGGCCCCGGCCAGGTTGATCAGCATCATGATCTGCACCGAACTCAGCTGGCGCAGCAGCGTCTTCTGGGCCAAGGCGTAGGCCGCCCAGGTTACCGCCGCCACCACCATCAGCAGCACCCCCAGGCCAAGGCCGGCAAAGTCGGTGACGATTTCAACCAAACGCTCGTTGAAAAAGAGCCCCAGTCCCAGCACCAACATCAACACCCCCAACCGCTGGGCCCCGCCGAAGGGCTCCTTGTAGAGCCAGACGCCCCCCAACAACAGCAGCAAAGGCGCCAGCTGGATAACGGTTTGGGCGGTGCGCGGGTCCAGGTGGCGAAGGGCCAGCAGGTAAAAGCCGTAATTGGCCAGCAGGCCGACGATGCAAATGGCCAGCAGCCAGGGCCCCTGGCCCCGCAACTGCCGCACCTTGGGCATTTGCCCTTTGACCAGCAGCCAAACCGCCAGCAGGGCGCCGGAAACGGCAAAACGGTAGAAGGTGATGGTATAGGGGTCCATGTGCACCAACACCTCTTTCAAGGCAATGGGCAGCAGGCCCCACAGCAGCACAGTGACCATGGACAACAGCGCGCCATAACCGGCGCGCCCGGACAAGGGATGCATCAACGGCTCCGAAAGAAGCGGAAAGGAAAACCGGGGTCAGAGCAGCAGCTGCTTGACCTTTTCCCGGTAGGAGCGCCCTACCCGCAGCTCATCACCGCTTTTGAGGCGCACCAGATAGTCGGCACTGGCCAGGTTGATCAGCTGGCCGATACGCTCGCGGTTGACGATGGCGCTGCGGTGGATCCGCACGAAACGGCGCGGGTCCAGCATGGCTTCCAGCTCCTTCATGGTTTTACGCATGATGTGGGTAATGCCCTTGGCATGGATGCACATGTAGTCGCCGGCGGCGTCCACCCAGTCGATATCCGCCACCGCGACCAGGCTCACTTCGGAGCCGTCGCGGATGGCCAACTGACTGGCGTAGTCGCCGGTGACGGCCTCACCCCGGCTCAGGCGCTGCTGCACCTCGTCCATGCTGACCCCGGCCAGTTCCGCCAGGGCTTTGAGCATGCGGGCCTCACGGCGGGCCTGGTCGCGCTGTTCCAGCTGGCTGCCGATGCGCTCAAGGCAGGCGCCTAGGCGCTCTTCGTCTATGGGCTTTAGGAGGTAGTCCAGGGCATGCAGCTCGAAGGCCTTGACCGCATAGTCGTCATAGGCGGTGACAAAGACCACCAGGGGCAACTCCAAATCCTTGTCCACCAAGGATTCAATAAGCTCGATACCGGTCATGCCTGGCATCTGGATATCCAGAAATACCAGGTCCGGCTTGAGAGCGGCCATGGCTTGCAGGGCCTCTTTGGCAGAGCCCGCTTCCCCCACCAGTTCCAGGTCCGGGTGGGCGGCCAGCCGGACTTTCAGCCCTTGGCGGGCCAGCGGCTCGTCGTCAACTATCAGGGTTCTTATGGTCATTCTTCTGTCTGGTAGGGTATGCGTAAATTGACGGTCAGTCCCGACGGCTCCCGGGACGACAGGGTAAAGGCAAAGTCTTCACCGTATAGGGTTTGCAGGCGCTCGCGGGTATTGGCAAGGCCAACGCCTGTGCTGGTGCTCTTGCCCTGGCCCAGGCCTGGACCATCATCGCCGATCGCCAGCAGCAGATCACTACCAAATCGTTTGCCTGAGATCCAGATATTCCCGCCCTGCTCTTGCCCCGCCACCCCGTACTTGATGGCGTTTTCAATGAGCGGCTGCAGGATAAGGGACGGCACCAATGCCGCTTTAGCCTCTTCATCCACCTGCCAGTGGACCTTGAGGCGGTCGGAAAAACGCACCTGCTCTATGGCCAGGTATCGCTCCATGGCCCGCACTTCCTGCTCCAACGGCACCCGGCGGATCGGATCGTTTTCCAGGGAATAGCGCAGGAAGTCGGCAAGACCGGTGACCATGCGGTTGGCGGTGTCGTTTTCCTTGACCATCACCAGGGTGGAAATGGCGTTCAGGGTGTTGAACAGAAAATGGGGGTTGAGCTGGTAACGCAGCGCCCGCAACTGGGCCTGCTGGGCGGCATTGGCGGCCTTTAAGGCCTTTTCGTTCATCAGCTGCAGCATCCGGTAGTACTTGATACCGAAATACAGGCCGCTCCAGGCCGCCAGTATGGGCACCGCCGCCACCACATAGCCGTAGTAGCCCGACCAGGCGTCCGGCGCCTTGTTGGGATAGAGCACGGCAAAGTAGAAGAAGTTGCGGGCCAGCTGCCAGACCATGCCCACCAGCAGGCAGGCCAGGGTGGTAAGCAGCACTATGGTGCCGGCCTTGTTGTTCCAGATGCGCCGGTAAAAATAGCGCAGGGGAATGGACAGCAGCCAGCCGGTGCCGCTGAGAAAGGCGATATGGACCCAATAACGGCTCGAGCCCCCTGCCAGATAGTTGGAGATCCAGAACAGGGCGCCGTAACTCAACCAGCCAAAGCTGTGTAGCAGCCAAAAATAACGGTCGTGGTACTCACCGAAGAGGGTGCGGCCTACGTCCCTGCTGTCATCTGCCAAGGAGCGCCTCATAAGGACACCTTCGCCATCAGCCAGGGAGAGGGGAAAACCGCTATGTATGCCAGCATGTACAGGACCGGATCAAAAAGTCTGTAACAAAGGCTAATGGAGCCCTTCCAGGGCCACAAGGCACTGGCCCCAGGCTTTGCGATAATGCGCCGCATAGGCAAGGTAGCCCGCTTGAGGGTGGCGGCACCAGCACTCACAAAGGTGGGCAAAAACGGCCCCCATGGCCCAGAGCCTGGCCAGGCGAATAGGCTTTAAGGTCAGGGCTTGCCAGGCGTTTGCCAAATGCTGCGGCGCCAGTTCATGGGTGATGAAAATGGCGGCAAGGTCGTAGTAAGGGTCGGCCAGGCTGCCGTATTCCCAGTCGATAAGCCACAGCCGTTGTTGCTGCCACAGGCAGTTTTGCGGGTTGAGATCCACATGGGCCGGCACCAGCGGCAAAGGGTCCGCTTCAATCAGCTGGTAGGCAGCCCAGGGGCTGTCGGCGCCGGCTCCAAGGGCCAGGGCCCGCGCCCTGAGGGGCAGCACCGGCAAGGTGGGCATGGCCAGGCCCTGTAACCAGGCAACGGCCTTTAACAGGCTGGCAAGTTGCCCCTCCTGGCTGGCCGGGCCGGTTGGGGCGTCGATAAAGCGGCTCAAGGTCCACTGCCCCTGCAGCCACAACAGCGGCGGGCTTATCCCCGCTTGGCTGGCCGCCTGCCACAGGGCCAATTCCGCCTGGCGGTCTATGCCAAGCTCCAGGGCGGCGCTGTTTTGGCGCAGCAGCGCCCGCTGCTCTCCTAGGGTCAGCAGCCAATGGCGGTTGGTCAGGCCGCCGCCAAAAACCTGAGCCTTGGCCTGGGCCCAGGGCTCAGGCAGGGGTGGCAGCGTCACGGCGCCAGCTCCAATAACCACCTACCGCCATCAGCACATAAGCCACGAACAGCAGCGCCGTCATGGCCAAGTCTTTTTGCAGGTACAGCCAGATACTGGCCGCGTCTATGGCAATCCAATAGAGCCAGTTCTCCAGCACCTTGCGGGTCACCATCCAGGTGGTGATCACCGCAAAGCAGCTGGTGGCGGCGTCTAGGTAGGGAAAGGCGGCCTGGGTCTGGGTGGCCATCAGGTGGCCCCAGGCCAGGGACACAGCGGCGCCAAGGGCAATGACCCTAAGATGCCAGGCCAGGGGCCGGGAATTGACCGGCAAGCGGCCCCCTGCCCTGCCCCTTCGCCAGCTCCACCAGCCATAGAGGGCCATGGCCATGTAATAGAGGTTCAGCACCGACTCGCTGAGCAGGGCAACGTCGTAGAAGAGCACCACGTAAATCAGGGTACTGACCAGGGCCGCCGGCCAGCACCACTGGCTTTGGCGCATGGCCAGCAGCAAATAGGCGACCGCCAGCGTCACCGCCAACCCTTCCAGGGGGGAGGTGGCCGCCAGCTGGGCGGCCACCTCCTGGACAAAGCCGGTCACGGGCGCAGGTCCCCACCCAGGAACTTGCACACGAAACTGGCCTTGCCCTTGGCGTGCTGGGCCTTCATGGCCTCGCCCACCACCTTGAGCACCTCATCGTAGGGGCCGAACACCTGGGTACTCATGGTGTTGGTGATCACCTTGAGGTTCGGGTGGCGGTTCAGCTCGTCGATAAAAGCCTGGATAGGCGGAATGTAGTCATCCGCCAGGGGGTACATGGAGATCTCGACCGAAAGGTTCATCTTGGTTCCTTAGAAACGGTAGCTGGCACTGGCGCCGACCATGCGGCCGTCACCCAGTTGATAATAGGGATGTTCGCCGTAGCCGTCTGCCGGGTCGTTGCCGAAGCCGCCAAAACCACGGGTGGCGTAGCGCCGGTCGAACAGGTTGCGGCCAAACAGGCTCAGCTCCCAGTTCTGGTGCTGCCAGGCCAGGTTGGCATGCCAAAGGGCAAAGGCCCAGGACTGCTCGTTGTGGGTGTCGGAGAAGTAGAAGGCGTCTTTGCCTTCGCTCTCTAGGGTCAGCAGCCAGCTGTCCGCCAGTTGCCAGTCGGCGGCCAGGTGGTATTGCCAGCGGGGGGCCTGGGCCTGGTCGCGGCCGTCCAGGGCCTGGCCTTCGGCGTTGACGAAGTCTTCATAACGGGTATTGAGCAGCCCCAGGCTGCCGGACAGGCGCAGGCTGTCGGTGGCCTGCCAGGCCGCTTCCAGTTCCAGGCCGTAGTTGCGGCCGGAGGCGGCGTTGTCCAGGTAGTTGACGAACTCGGTGGAGCCGTCGTCACGGGTGACGGTCTGGTAGGTCTTCACCTGCATGTCGTCGCGCCACATATGGAACAGGCTCAGCGCCAGGGACAGGTCGTTTTGCAGCCACCACTTGGCCCCCAGCTCCAGGTTCAGGGCCGTTTCGGTGTCAAAGTGGCGGTATTGCTCGGCAACGCTGCCTTCGGTGTTAAAGCCGCCTGGCTTGTAACCCCGGGACAGGCCCAGGTAGTAAAGGCTGCCGTCCAGGCTGTAGGACAGATCCAGGTTGGCGCCCCACAGGGTTTCGCTGCTGGACAACACCTGGGGGTAGGAGTCGCTGTAGTCGGCTTGCCAGCGCTCCAGGCGCAGGCCCCCTTCCAGGCGCCAGCGGGCATCGAGGGGCAAAGACAGCTGACCGTACAGGGCCTTGTTGTCGCTGTCGATATCGCTGTTCATGCCGCCATAGGTGTAGTCGCGCACCAAGGACTCGTCCTGGAAGCGCCCGTACAGGCCCAGTACCCAGTCGGCCTGGCCCAGGCGGCCGGCAGGGCTGGACACCAGGCGCAGATCCACCATCTGGGTGTCCCGCTCGCGCCGGTAGGCGTCAATGCTGGCGTAATCGCCGTAGGGGCAGTCGCGGCTGGCGCAATAGCCGGGGTTGGACCAATCCTCGTCGAAGCTGTAGCCAAGGTCGCTGTGGCTGCTGGTGGAGTCGAGCACGATGCGGGCCTTGTCCCAGCCGCCGTAGCTCAGGCGTGAGCCCAGGCCACGGCTGCGCTGCTTGTCGCGGCCGGGGTTGTCAGACAGGGTGGTGCGGCCATTGTCAAAGCTAAAGGCGTCGTAGCCGTTGTCCACGTCCAGGTACAGGCCGATGAGATCCCACTGCCAATCCCCTTGCTGGTAACGCAGCTTGAGGCGGGCGGTGTCTTCGCTGCGATCATTGCTGGCCTTGCCCAGCAGGGCGTTGTGGTTGTCGCCGTCACTGTCATAGGTGGAGCCGGACAGGCGCGCCGACCAGGCGCCCCCCAGGCTGCCACCCAGGGCCCCTTCCAGGCGCTGGCTGTCGTGGTTGGCCAGGGTCAGGCGGCCATAGCCCTGGGTGTCCTGGCTTGGGTCCTGGGTGCGGATATTGACCAGGCCGGCCAGGGCGTTGGCGCCAAAGCGGGTGCCCTGAGGGCCACGGAACACTTCGACCTGGTCGATGTCGCTGATAAGGCCGGCCAGGCCCAGGCCGGAAAAGTCAAAGCCGTCCACCAGCAGCCCCACCGAGGGGTTGACCGGGTCCACAAACTGGCTGCGCTCCCCTATGCCACGGATCTGGATAAAGCGGCCACGGCTGGCGCCGCTGGAAAAGTTGACGTTGGGCACCAGGTTCAGGGCCTCGTCCAGGGCCTGGGTGTGGCGCCGCTCCAGGGTGTCGGCGGACAGCACCGACACCGAATCGGTCAGTTCCTGCAGCGCCTGGGCGCGAAAATCGCCTGTGACTTCAATGCGTTCTATGGCGTCGTCCGCCAAGGCGGCCGGGCTGGCCAAGGCAAGTGCGAGAAGGGATTTTTTGAACATCTGGACCTCTTTATAAGAGATCCGGGGCGTGCGGCAGTTATGGCAGAGCACCATCCCTACGCCGGTACGAGCCGGATCAGGTTCAAAGGGTCTGTCGGTACACCGACATCTCAGGCCTAAGAGGCCTCCCCCTGGTGAAAAATCGCGGTGATTGTAACGGGGCTGTCACGCCTTGTCAGCCCCGTTGTGGCCGCCGGGGGCCTGGTCGTACAAGCCCCCTGCCCCCTTAGCGGGCCAGCATCGGCCCCAGGGGCTTGCCCCCCAACAGGTGCAGGTGGATGTGATAGACCTCCTGGCCACCGTGGTCACGGCAGTTCATCAGCAGGCGGTAGCCGTCTTCGGCCACCCCGGCGTCCCTGGCCAGCTTGGCCGCCACCGTCATCATCCGCCCCAGGTAGGGTTCGTGGGCTTCGGTGATATCGTCGGCGGTAGCAATCAGGATATTGGGCACTATCAACAGGTGCAGGGGCGCCTTGGGGTTGATGTCCCGAAAGGCGGTAACCAGGTCGTCCTGGTAGAGGATGTCGGCGGGGATCTCGCGGCGGATGATCTTGGAAAAAATGGTTTCTTCGCTCATGTGGGGCTCCTTATAGCGGCCTCAAAGTCCATGCTAGACTGCAGCTAAACCCTTGACGCTGCAAGCCGATGATCGCTGCCATCCATTATGACATCAAGCCCGCCGAGCTGGGCCGCCACCTGTTCGACGTGACCCTCACCATAGAAGAGCCGGACGCCGCCGGCCAGCAGCTGTGGCTGCCGGCCTGGATCCCCGGCTCCTACCTTATTCGCGACTTTGCCAAGCACCTGCAATGGCTGGAGGCCAGCGACGAGGATGACAACCCGGTGGCCATCCAAAAGCTGGGCAAGGCCCGCTGGCAGCTGGCCCCTTGTGAAGGGCCGGTACGGGTGCGCTATCAGATCTACGCCTGGGATCTGTCGGTAAGGGGCGCCCACCTGGATGAGACCCACGGCTTTTTCAACGGCACCTCGGTATTCCTGGCGGTAGCGGGCCAGGAAGGGGAAGCGGTGTCGGTGGCTATCCAGGCGCCATTGGAAGCCCCCCATTGGCAGCTGGCCACCGGCCTTAGCCGCATCAGCGGCGAGCCCTGGGGCTTTGGCCTGTTCAGCGCCTGCGACTACGACGCCCTTATCGACCACCCGGTGGAAATGGGCGACTTTGAGGTGCTGAGCTTCGAGGCTTGCGGCATTCCTCATCACCTGGTGCTGACCGGCCATCATTATGGCGACAAGGAAAAGCTCAAGCGGGATCTGGCCGCCATCTGCGAGACCCAGCTCAATTTCTTCGGCACGCCCCACCCCTTTGCAGAGTACTGGTTCCTGACCATGGTCACCGCCGACAGCTACGGCGGCCTGGAACACCGCAACTCCACGGCGCTGATGGTGCCCCGCTACCTGCTAAACGGCGCCGAGTACTTGGATTTTCTGGCGCTGTGCTCCCATGAGTACTTCCACAACTGGAACGTCAAGCGCATCAAGCCCCAGGCCTTCCTGCCCTACCAACTGGACAAGGAAAGCCACAGCATCCAGCTGTGGGCCTATGAGGGCATTACCTCCTATTACGACGACCTGATGCTGCACCGGGCCGGCCTTATCGACGCCGGCGCCTACCTCGACCGCCTGGCCACCACCCTGACCCGGGTGGCCCGCAGCCCCGGGCGCCTGGTACAAAGCCTGGCCGACTCGAGCTTTGACGCCTGGACCAAGTTCTACCAGCAGGACGAAAACGCCCCCAATGCCATCGTCAGCTATTACACCAAGGGCGCGGTGATGGCCCTGTGCCTGGATCTGACCCTGCGGCTGCGCTCCGAACACAGCCTGAGCCTGGACGATGTCATGGCCCACCTCTGGGAAGCCTACGGCCAAACCGCCACCGGCACCGCCGATGACAGCCACCAGCGCATTGCCGAGTCCCTGCTGGGTGAACCCCTGGACGCCTTTTTCAACCAGGCCCTGCACAGCACCGAGGATCTGCCCGCCCAGAAACTGCTGGCGGCCCTGGGGGTAGAGTTGACCTTCAAGGCCGCCGCCGACGACAGCGACAATGGCGGCCGCCCCCACAAGCCAAGGCCCGAGCGCCTGACCCTGGGGGCCAAAAGCCTAGAGGCCGACGGCGGCATCAAGTTAAGCCAGGTCTTGCACGGCGGCGCCGCCGACGCGGCTGGCTTGGCCGCCGGCGACCTTATTGTTGCCATCGACGGCCTGCGCGCCCGCCAAAGCCTGCTGGCCCGGCAGTTGGCCGCCATAGGCCAGCGCCAGGTGGAAGTGCACGCCTTTCGCCGCGACGAACTGATGACCTTCGAGCTGACCCCGGCCCCGGCGCCGCTGGACACCGCAGTGCTGACCATCAGCGACCCTAGCTTGCTAAAAGGCTGGCTGGAAGCCTGAAAAAACGCCGCGATAGCGGCGTTTTTAATTAAAGGGCCAGGTGCAAAATGGGAAAGGCCTTGCCCATGCTGTCCAGGGGTGAGCGGGCCACCACCTTAAAGCCCAGGTGCAGGTAAAAGCCCAGGGCCTGGGGGTTTTGCTCGTTCACATCCACCCGGCTGGCCCCCAGTTGGCTGGTGGCCAGGGCCATCAGCGCCTTACCTACCCCAAGGCCCATCAGGCCGTCATCCACAAAGAGCATCTCCACCTTGTCCCCTGCCACCCCCACAAAGCCCAGTAGGCGGCCGCCCTGGTCCTTGGCGCAATAGAGGGTCACAGACGCAAAGCCCTGGGTCAGGATAAGGGGCAGGAAGAACGCGATGTCTTCTTCGGTCAAGAAATCATGGGTGGCGCGAACCGAGCGCTCCCACAGGGCCAGCATGGGGCCATGGTCTTCGTCCTTGGCAGGCACTAGTTGCATAGGGGTCTCCAAGAGGGGCAAGGCTCAGGGCCTGGCACCGCTATTTTTCAACATTGACGCTAAAGCAATGGCAGGTGCAGCTAAAGCGGGTTACCACAGGATCCAGGGGCTGTTTGCCCCGGCGCCGTGCCTGGCTGTTGGCGATATCGATGGCCCGCCTGATCTCCCCAACCTCACTCAAAGACATGCGCCGCTGGCGGCCATGGACGGGGCAGCGGTCGCGCTCCCCGTCTTGGCTGATTTTTTCTTTGGACAGGCTCTGCTCCTTACCAGGCCAAGGGCGCCTGGCCTTGCCAAAACAGCCAGCGGCGAACCTCGCTGTGGTTACCTGTACCTATTTCATAAGGCGCTCGGCCCTGGTCCAACTGGATGATGGAGATAAAACCGGCATAGGTAGAGCAGACCAGGGTGCGGCCGTCACTGGACACATCCATATCGCCGATGGACGAGCCGATAAAGTGCTGCCAGTGGGGCGTGCCGTCGTTGCCAAAGGCCCGCAAGTAGCCGTAGGCATCGCCGATGATAAATTCATGGCCCCTGTGGCAGCCGGCATAGACCCTGGACATCTCTTCCAAAAAGGGGGTCTTTGGGTTGTCCTCGTAGGGCTCGGTTTTCAGCCCCGGCAGTAGCGCCGTGGGAACCCCTATGGTCACGCCGTTATAGAAATGGCAGGCGTTGAAAGCTGCCAGGCTGCTGTCCTGGCTGAACAGGGCCCAGTGGGGATAGTCCATCTGGTTGCCGATATCTGCCGCCAGCTGCAGCTTGTCGTCAAAGATAAGGTGGCTGCTGTCCTGGGCCCCTACCGCTATCCATTTGCCGTCCGCCGAGACAGCGCCGTGCTCCATGGCCAAGTCCAGGCTCAGCTCGTCCTCGGGGTATTCCTCCCTGAGCCAGGTAAAGTGCTCGATAACGGCTTCCTGGGTGGGCAACAAGCGCACCGCCTCGCTGGCGCTCAGTACAAAGATACCGCCGGGGGAGACAAACAGCACCCGGCGCCCGTCGGGAAAGGGCACCAGTTGGGTGGCGGTGGGGGCTTCTACTGCCAGTTGGCCAAAATCCTCGGGCAGGCCTTCGCGGCCGCTGGGGTAAGGGCAAAACGCCACCTGTTCACCGCGCCAGCCCAAGGTGATGGCCACGCCCCCTTCCCGGCAGTAAGCAAAATAACGCCGGTCGGGGCTGCGCCCGAAAAAGGACTCGTCTTCCACCACCTTGACCTCGGTACCGGCGATTTCCACCACCTGGCCAGGCCCGTAAGTGTTGCCGATACGGGCCACCACCCGGCCGTCGTCCAGCAGGCAAAGGCAGGGAATGCTCTGGCCCTTTTCCTTAAGGAGCGGCAACAGGGGGCTATAGGCCAGCGGCCACTGCTGGCGCAACTGCGCCAGGCTACCGTCCTTGTTGGCCTGGGTAATGGCCGCCAGCAAGGCCGGCACCAGTGGTTCGCGGCCGTTGTCTTCGGGCTCGGGGCCGATATTGTCCCAACCGTCGCTCATACCTTTGGCGACAAAGTCGTTTACCGCCTGGGTATAGGCCAGGGTCTTTTCACGCCATTCCTTCTGGCTCTCATCAGTACTGCTCATGGTCATCCTTTAGGTTGTTTAAGGGCCGCACCCCTGACAGCGGCGCGGCTGTGGTGCTGGGCTATTTGATAAAGGCCAGGGCCAGTGCCCCCAGCACTATGGCAAGGGTCAGCAAGCTCTGCTTGGCCGAACTGGCCTTGGCCCCTTGCCAAAATGGCCCGGCGGCCAGCTCGCCCATGGACAATACCTGCCCCTGGTGGACGGCCACCACCTTGGCCCCCAGTCCCAGCAGCAACTCTTCAAAGGCGCGGACCTCGATGGCACTCAAGCCGCCCTGGTTTTTCTCCATGGCCTGCACCACCACCCTGGGGGCCGGGGCAAAGCGGGCACCTTTGACAAGGGCAAAGCTGCGGCGCAGCAGGGCCTGGGCCAGAAAAAAATCGTTCAGCACCGTTCTTGGGTGGCTAAAGGGGTTGGCAAGGGTGACACCGGGGCCGGCCTTGGCCGCTGCCCCTATGGCCACCACCGTTTTTTGGCCCTTGGCATCGGTACTGATGGCCACATCGGGCACTTCGTCAAAAAGGGTACCAGCAAAGACGTCGACAACTTTTAGCCGCGTCTCCCAGATCTGGACGTAGTAAAGGGGCCGGCGCCGTGAAAAAAGGGAGTTTGCCATGGTCGTTATCCTTGGGTTTTAAAAGGCCTGGCGGCGGCCAGCAGGGGCGCTGCGATGACGACCAGCAACAAAGGGGTACTGGCCGGCGCGGCAAAGGTTGAGAGGGCAAAGCCAAAGTAGCAGGTGAGATAACAGGCGCAGGCCAATGGCAATGCCCGGCCCTTGGACCGGCCCAAACTGGCCACCAAGAGCCCAAAAGCCGCAGCCAGGGCCAAGGCCGCTGCCAGCACATAAGCCCAGTACCAGACAGGCTGGGTAACCCTTAGGGCCAGCCCAGGGACAAGGCCCTCAAGGCTTAGCATCAGCGCCAGCCACAGCCCCGAGTAAGCCAGGGCCACCAGGCTTGCCGCCATCGACATCCATTTCCACATCGTCCTTTATGCCTTCTTACAACCTGGGCAAGGCCGCCACCTTAGCGACAAAGAGGCAAAGAAAAAAGCCCCGCTCTATCAACCCCTTGGAGCGACTCACTGGACCGGCGGGTTAAATACACCCGCCAAAGAACTGGCCTTCGCCATAAAAAACGCCGCTGATGCGGCGTTGTCGGCTTAAGCCATGGCGGGGTAGTCGGTGTATCCCTCGGGCCCAGGGGTGTAGAAGCTGTCGGGCTTGGGGGCATTCAGGGGCGCCCCGGCCTTGACCCTGGCCGGCAGGTCGGGGTTGGCCAAAAAGCCGGTGCCAAAGGCCACCGAGTCGGCCTGGTTGGCAGCCAGGGTTTGCGCCGCCTCTTCAGGGCTGTAGCCCATGTTGAGCATCAGGTGGCCCCGGTAATGCTGGCGGGCCACCGACACCACGTCCCCTTGCTGCAGGCCGAAGAAGTCGCTGCGCATCAGGTGCAGGTAGGCGAGGTTAAAACCGTTCAGGTGCTTGGCCAGGAAAGTGGTCCAGGCGATGGGATCGCTGTCTTTCATGCCGTTAAAGCTGTTGAGGGGGGACAAGCGCACCCCCACCCTGTGGCTGCCGATTTCGCTGCACACGGCGTCCAGGATCTCGGTCAGGAAACGGGCGCGGTTTTCCAGGCTGCCACCGTAACGGTCGGTGCGCTGGTTGGCGCCGTCGCGCAGGAACTGGTCAATCAGGTAACCGTTGGCGGCGTGGATCTCGACGCCGTCAAAACCGGCGGCAATGGCGTTGGCGGCGCCACGGCGAAAATCGGCGACGATATCGGCAATTTCCCCCTCGGTCAGCGCCCGAGGCACGGTATAGGGCTGTTTGCCCTGGGGGGTGTGGGTGACATCGTCAATGGCGATGGCGCTGGGGGCCACAGCTTCGCGGCCGTCGTTGAGCAAAGGGTGGGCGGCGCGGCCGGCGTGCCAGATCTGCATGAAGATACGGCCGCCTTCCTTATGGACCGCCTCGGCGGTCTGACGCCAGCCCTGGACCTGGCTGTCTTCATAGATACCGGGGTCATCGCCGAAGGCGGAGGTCTGGGGGCTGACCATGGTGCATTCGCTGATCAGCAAGCCGGCGCTGGCACGCTGGCCATAATACTGGGCCATCAGGGCATTGGGCTGGTGGCCAGGGGCGCGGCAACGGGTCAGGGGCGCCATGGTAAAGCGGTTGGGCAGGGTCAGCTGGCCCAGGGTTACAGGGCTGAACAGCGCAGCGGTATCGACAGACATGGGTACTTCCTCAAAGGGGCCTGGCCCCGGTTTGGCTCTAAGCCCAAGAGATGGGGGCGGCGCGGCAGTTTTCAGCCCCCTGGTATGGAACAGAGCGTTTTATCCAGCCGATCAAAGCCCTGCCCTTTATCCCAGGCCCCGCCCTGCCGCCTCCTTCTAATGGGCGCCCAGGCCCCTTGGCTTGCAGCGCCAACCTGGCTGCGTTTAAATGGCGCCCCTCTCGCGGTGGTATTGCGGTGTCTTTCGCCGTTCACGCGCCACAAGCCCTTGAAAAGACATCTGAAGGACGCACATGTCTGAGTTCGACAAACGCCAAGCCATCACCCTTGACCCAACCCATCTCCAAAGCCTGAAAGCGGCCCTCGGCCAATACCGGCAAAAGCTCGACGACGGCAGCGCCTTTCGCCTGCATATGGACCTCCTGCTGGATATCGCCTTTTGCCACCAGGACGGCCGCCCCCTGGAGCGGGGCGACGCCGGTGCCAACCAGGCATTGTTGGACAAGGCCCTGGACAGCTGCCGCCAGGACAACAAGCTGTGCCATTACAGCGAAGCGGTGCTCTTTGCTGCCGCCCTCAATTTTCCCGAACTCTACCCTGATCTGGAAGACACCGCCCAGGCACTGGTGCGCTTTGCCCGCAGCCGCAACGATTCTGCCGACATGGCAGTGGACGACTACAACCTTTTAGGGGTTGAAGCCCTCTACATGATGGCCTTTTGCCGGCCCCAGTGGAGCCGCTATCTGGCCGCCTTTCTGGTGCCCTACTGGGACACCCAAACCCATTACCTTCCTCTGGAGCTGTTAAACAAGCTGGTGGCCAACTTCGGCTGGCAGCGGCCCATGATCAGCGCCTACCTGTGGTGCGACAGCGCCCAGCTGCGCCGCTGCTTTTACAGCGACAGCGAAGGCAACCCGCTGCAGCCCGATCTGCTAAGCCACTTTGCCAAGCACCCAGATGACTACCCCTGGTTCAAGGAGCAACTGCTGGCCCGCCTCAAGGCCCAGCCGCTACTGGCCTACAGCAGCGGCAATCAAGCGGACGATCCCCACCCTACCCTGGACTTTTTCTACAGCCTGGGGGCCTGGCCCGTCGCGGCCGACCCCGACGACATAGAAGAGTGGCAGGACCAGGTAAAACAGCAGCCCTGGCTTGGCCACAGCGTCGAAGACGAGGCCCTGGCGATACTGGCCACCTTGCAAAGCCAGGCACCAGAGCTGCCACTGCTGGAGGTGGCTCCGGCCTGGCAGCAAGAGGACCGCCACCAGGCCTGGAAGACCGCCAAGCCGGCACCTGCGCCAAAGCAGCAAGAGGCGGAAACGGCCGCCCCCAATTACACCAGGGTCTTTTCTTGCCTTAGCCCCCACAGCGATCGGCTAAAGCTGGCCCAGCTCGAGAAGGTGGACCAGGCCATAGGGGACGACCTGACATCGGCCCTGGCCGCCCTACCGCCGCACCTGGGAAGCTGCGCCTACGCCAGTTACCGGCTACACAATCCCGATTGCAGCCAAGAGCAGGCCAGCCTGTTAATCGACTGGCTGCAACAACAGCTACCCCAGGCGTTACTGGAGGCCTATGAAGACGCCAGCGACGATGACCACGAACAGTTTGAAGAACTGATGGCCTGGCTTGTGGATCCGGCCAACGACGCCGACCCGGCCGCCATGGCGCAGCTGGCCAAGGACGTGCTGTACCTCGACGGTGGCGTCAAGGGCGCTCGCATCAGCGCCCACCAGGGGGCCTATCAGCTGCTGTGGGGCGAAGACGGCTTGCAGCGGGGTTTACTGAGCCTGTTCTGGCTGCTGGGCAGTGACCGTCTTGCCAAGGACAACGGCCTCTATCTGCTGGCTAAAAGGCATTGGCAGCTGTGGCTGACCCTGGCTCCCCAGCGGCTTATCAACCGCATTTTTTATCTCCGGGGCAACTACCACCATTACGCCGCCATCGACGACATCGACCAGGAACGGCGCCTTTGCCAGCAACTTTTGGCCCTGGGGGTAGCGCAGCTGCAGCTGGACGCCTTTATGCTGCTTTGCGACCAGCGGGTGGCACGCTATCGCCCGGCCGACCCACGCTTTTGGCGCCGCTACCAGGCGCGGCTGGCACAGTTTGCCCAAAGCACCGACGCCGAGCGCCAGGCCCTGCAGGGCGTGCTGGCCTACTGCCATGAAGACCAGTACCTGGCCTTTTTAGCCGATCTGGCCTGCTGCCACCCCGAGCTGGAGCTGCCCCTGGCGCCGCTTTTTGAGGCAAGCCTTGAGCGGCAACTGGCCGACGCCTTCCCAGACCCGGTGGCCCATAAGCTTTACCGCCAGCTGCTGGATTATCTGGCCACAGGCCAGGGGCTTGAGGCCCTGTCCCCCAAAGCCCTTGGCCTGCCAAGGCTGCAAGGCTGGGACCCCTACGCCGACCAAAGCGGCAAGGTGGGGCCGGTGGATTTCTTGTGGCTACTGCCCAAAGAGCAAGGCCAGCGCCTGGCCCTGTTCCTGGCCCAACTGGGCAAACGGGGCCTGCATTGGCTGGGCTGCAGCTGGGTGAAGGAGGCTTATGTCCGCGCCTGCATCCAGGGGGGGCAGTTGACCTTTGCCGAGCGCTGGCAGCACCCGGCGCTGGGCCATAACCCTATCAGCGACCCGGACCTGGGCCTGGCCCTGTTAGCCGCCAAAGATGCATGGGCGCTCCAGTGGCTGGACAGCCAAGGGGTAGCAGCCCAGTCCCTGGTCTATTACGCCGTCCATGAGGGGCGCAACTGCGGGCCCTTCTTGCAGCAACTGGCCAAAGCCCAGCGCCTGCCAGACATGAAAGGCTGGCTGACCAGCGCCCAACGGGCCAAGCTGGCGACCCTGCTGGGGGAGTAAGGGGCGTCCCGAAGACCCGCCCCGAACAGGAACTTAATCCAAAACCTATGGGGTCCTAAACCCCCAAAGGCCCGCCTGGCGGGCCTTTTTATTGGCCATGGCCCGGTCAGTCGTAATCGCCTACCAGGTGACGCTTGGCACAGCGGCGGCATTCAAAGACCATCTCATAAGGCTCTTGCCGGGTGACAAACTCGGCAGGCTCACCGCAATGCACCCACCAGCCGATGGGGTTGTAGGTGGCAAAGCCGATGGTTTTACCAAAGACTTCCCGGTGCCAGGCCGCATTCAGATCCAGGTAGTCATCTTCGTCATCCACAAAGTGGCCGTCGAAAAAGTCGGCATCGTATTTGTCTGTGGCGCTACCGTCGGCGATGCACCAGGGGCAGAGATTGTCAGGGGCATTGGCCGAGTAGACCACGCCCTGGTACAAAAGGCCCGGCGCCTTGCCACAGCATTGGCAGGGGCTCTGTGACTCTCGAACGGATCCCGAGGCGATCGGATCCCGGTGATAGGGAAAATGGGGCAGTTTGGTCATCAAGCAATCTCTAAAGGCTTGGTAAAAGTCAGGCGTTTTGCACCTTGGGCAGGCGTTTAAGGGCCGAGCGCAGCAGGGCCTGGCTATAGCGGTGATGAAAGCCGCTAAGGAGATGGAAGCCGGCGCTGAATACCCCTTTACCTTCGACATCAACCTTGCGCGGCAACACGGCACTGCCGAAATACAGGCGGCTGGTATCGGCAGCGGTCTCGACCATAAACCAGGAGCGGGTATCACCAAAGCGCAGCAGCAGTTGGGTATCGGTGCGCTCTTCGACCTGCCAGGCACTGAACTGGCTTACCTGGGACCGGCCAAGAGCGGCGGCGTCCTGGTCGCTGGCCTTTTTACCCAGGGCCAGGCCCAGCAGGGTCCGCTCAAACTTGAACACCGATGAGCTGTAAAAGGCTTCCACAAAATGGGCCAGATGTACCGGCCCGGGCAGGGTCATCAGGTAGCAGTCCGTGTAGGCGCCGCTCTGGGCATAGGGGCGCAACAAGGCCTGTTCGGGAAGGGAATGGGAGACAATCATCACATCAACATCCTTGTCTGCTAATGGGCCACAGCTTACCCCTTCGGCCCTTGTGCAGCCAGATGCCAAGAGGCCAGCAGCCCCCAATATCCGGCCAAGGTCCTACCCCAACAGCAGCTCCCCTTCGATTGGAATAAAGCGGGACGCGGCATTGATAAGGGAAGCGGCGCTCAGGGCCGCCACCCCGTAGATCTCCACTATCTTGCCCTTTTCCCTAAGCTTGGCCGCCAACAGATCAAAGTCCCCGTCCCCCGACACCAGCACCACCACCTGGGCCTGGTCGGCGTATTCCAGGGCGTCGATGGCGATGCCCACGTCCCAGTCCCCCTTGGCCGAGCCGTCGGCGCGCTGGATAAAGGGTTTGAGTTTGACCTCAAAGCCGATGGCCCTGAGGATATTCTGGAACTCGCGCTGCTTGGTGTCGCCCCTGTCTATGGCATAGGCAAAGGCCTTGACCAACTGGCGCCCCGCCGTGGCCCTGGCCCAGAAACGGTTGTAGTCGAAGCGGCGCTGATAGGCCTGGCGGGTGGTGTAATAGACGTTTTGTACGTCCACCAGGACAAGGACCTTTTCCATTGCATGTTCCGCTTGTCGTCAAAGGGGGCATCTTAACAGAGCCCCGGCGCTATGCTGATAGCAAACCCAAGGAGGCGCCCATGGCCCAACCCCTGCACATCCGCCCCATGACCCGGAGCGAGCTTGACCAACTGGTGGCCTGGGCCGCCGACGAAGGCTGGAACCCGGGCCTGCACGACGCCGACAGCTTCTGGGCCACCGATCCCGACGCCTTTATCGCCGCCGAGCTAGGCGGCGAACTAGTGGGCGGCGGCGCCATCACCAGCTATGGCGGCCAGTACGGTTTTATGGGCTTTTTTATTATCCGCCCCCCTTTTCGCGGCAAGGGCCTGGGAGACCAGCTCTGGCAGGCCCGCAAGGCCCTGCTGCAATCGCGCCTGGCCCCCGGGGCCGGCATCGGCATGGACGGGGTCTTTGACATGCAGCCCTACTACGCCAAGGGCGGCTTTGTGTTTTCCCACCGCAACCTGCGCTTTTGCGCCCAAATCCCCAAAGATCTGGCCGCCCCGGCCCCGCATCCGGCCTTGGTGCCCCTAAAAGACCTTGCCTTCGAGACCCTGCTGGCCTTTGACAGCCACTGCTTTGGGGTTGACCGGCGCCGCTTTCTCAAGGCCTGGGTAAACCAGGAAGACGCCGCCGGCCTTGCCTACCTACAAGGGGGCGTCCTGGCCGGTTACGCCCTGGTCCGGCGCTGCCGCCAGGGGTACAAGATAGGGCCGCTCTTTGCCGACACCCCGGCCATAGCCGAGACCCTGTTCGACGCCCTGGCCTCCGTGGCCGCCGGGGGCCCTCTGTATCTGGACGTACCCGAAGCCCACCAGGAGGCCATGGCCCTGGCCAGCGCCAAGGGCATGAGCGAGGTGTTTGGCTGCGCCCGCATGCACCTGGGGCCAAAGCCCGCTGCCGAGGACAACAAGGTGTTTGGCGTCACCACCTTTGAGCTGGGCTGATGGCCGTCAACAACGAGCGGGATCTCACCGGTTACGGCGGCCGGCCGCCCCACCCCCAATGGCCAGGCCGGGCCCGCCTGGCCCTGCAATTTGTGCTGAACCTGGAAGAAGGGGCCGAGTCCTGCGTTTTGAACGGCGACAGCCAGTCGGAGGCCTACCTGCACGAACTGGTAGGCAGGCCCGCTCGCCTGGGGGAGCGGGATCTCAGTGTCGAGAGCCTTTTTGAATACGGCGCCAGGGCCGGGGCCTGGCGGCTGTTGGCCCTATTTGACAGCCGCCAGCTGCCCCTGACCGTGTTTGCCTGCGGCCTGGCCCTGGAGTTGAACCCGGACCTGGCCAAGGCCCTGGTGGCGGGGGGCCATGAACTGGCCGGTCACGGTTATCGCTGGCTCGACCACCACCCTATGGCCCTGGCCGAGGAGCGGCGCCAGATGGCCAAGACCCAGGCCATCATCCAGGGCCTGGGCCAGGCGCCGCCCCTGGGCTGGTACACGGGGCGCATCAGCCCCCACAGCCGCCAGTTGGCAAGGGAGGCGGGGTGCCTGTATAGCTCGGACTGCTACAACGACGACCTGCCCTATTGGCTGGCAGGTAGCCCGCCGCTCTTGATGATCCCCTACAGCCTGGTCAGCAACGACATCCGTTATCTGCAGCCTCACGGCGCCGGCAGCCCAGAGGCCTTTTATGGCGAGCTTAAGGACGCCTTCGATTGCCTCTGGCAGGAAGGGGCCAAGGCCCCCAAGATGATGACGGTGGGCCTGCATGGGCGCATCAGTGGCCAACCGGCCCGGGCCCAGGCCCTGGCCCGCTTCCTCGATTACGTGCAGCAAAGACCCGGGGTCTGGGTTTGCCGGCGCCAGGACATAGCCCGGCACTGGCAAGGGCGGTTTCCTGCCCCTTGCCCATAAAAAAGCCGCTTAAGCGGCTTTTTAAAGGTTACTGGGCTGGCGTCTTGTCCAGCACCGCCATCAGCTCGTAGCGGTAAGGGCTGGCGTCGGCCGGCACCTGGCCCTTGGGGAAGGCCTCGGTGCGCTTGACCTTAAGGCGGTAATCAAAGCCTGCCTCAAAATCAAAGCCGGCGATATCCGAATAAAAGGCCTCGCCGTCCACCACCAGGCATTTTCGGGGGCCAACCCCTACACAGTCCACCTGTTGGGGGCCAACCTCCAGGGTCATCAGCTCGCCGTCTGTCATCGGCGCTTTTCCTTCCTGGCCACAACCCCACAGCGCCACGGCGCACAGGGGCAACATCAGGGTCTTTTTCATTTCGCTCTCCACTGGCTTGCGGGCCTCGTTATAGCAAGGCTTGGCTGACGCCAAGCTTTACGGCGCCACCAGCCCCGCGCTAATGGCGCTTTAGCTGCGCGGTGTGAAGGCCTTGGTCATGCCCTGGCTGGCCGGCGCCACCAAACGATAGCCGAGTTTTTCATAGAAGGCGGGCTGGTCGGCGATCATGGAAACATAGGAGCCGGGCAGCGCCACCGACCCCAGGTAGTCGTCGATATATGCCATCACGGCCCGGCCAAGGCCCTGGCCTTGGTAAGCCGGGTCTACCGCGATATCCACCACCTCAAAGTTACAGGCGCCGTCACCAACCACCCGGCCCATGGCGATAAGCGCGCTGCCCTCTCTGACGGAAACGCCATAAAGGCTATTGGGCAGGGCAATAGTGGCGGCTTCAAGCGACTTGGCAGACAACCCCGCCTTGACGCGCAGGTCGCAAAATTCCTGGGGGCTGGGGGCCTTTTCTTCAAATCTCAATGCCATAACGCACGGCTCCTTTTATGCTGCCAACAGCATACATCCATAAACTGTATATAAAAACAGTGTCATGTCATAAGCCAAGGGGAAGCACGCTCGGGGTTGGCCTAGCTGTCTTTGGGGCGGTACAGCGCCAGCACCTTGCTGGCAGTGTCGGCCAGCTGTTTCCTTAGGGCGGCGGGGGCCAGCACTTCCACCTCGGCCCCCAGGCGCGCCAGCTCCGAGGCCATATGCCAGACCGACCCCATGGGCAGGCTAACTTGCTGCCAGCCTTGGGCGTCCGGCTCCCCTTGGGCTTGGCTGCGGGCCAGTTGGTAGGGGCTAAAGAGGGCCCGAAGGAGTTTGTGGCCCTGAGCAGAGAGGCGCAGCAGCGCCTGGTCGGGGTAACTTTCCTGTTCCAGGCGCTGGCGGCTTTGCTGCCAATATTGGGCCAGGTTGAAGTCCTGCGGCCGTTCAAAACCGGTAGCAAGCACCTTGAAATCGAGGATGCGCGACACCCGATAAGTGCGGATGTCGGCCCCCACCTGCCCCACCAGGTACCACTGGCCGCCCTTTTGCACCAGGCCCAGGGGGCAAAGCTCCCTTTCCCGCTGGCTCTTCCAGCTGCGATAGCGCAGCCAAAGCCGACGCTGGCGGCGCACCGCTTCAGCCAGGGGCACCAGGGCCGGCAGTGTTTCCGCCTCCCCAAACCAACCTGGGGCGTCCAGCAAGAAGCGGTCACTCATTTTGGCCAGGCTGTCCCGCTGGCCGGTGGGCAAGGCCGCCAGCAGCTTGAGTTGGGCCTCGGCCACCACCCCGCCCAGGCCCAGCTCGGCCGCTTGGCCACTAAGGCCCAGCATGAAAAGGCCCTGGGCTTCGTCAGCGGACAGGCCGTTAAGCTGGGTGCGGTGGTTTCCCAACAGGCGATAACCGCCCTCGGCGCCCCTTTCGCTGTACAAGGGAATGCCGGCGCCGCTCAGGGCGTCCATATCCCTATAAATGGTGCGCAACGACACCTGGCAATGCTCGGCCAGTTGCTGGGCATTGACCTGCCCCTTGGCCTGCAGGTGCATCAGAATGGAAAGTAGTCGACTGGCTCGCATGGCAAAAAATTTACCCTAACCTGACAGTATTTGACAGGTATGGCCCCGTATCTTGGTGGGGTTGCCAAGCCTTGGCCCATCATCACAAGGAAAAAGACCGTGAAAGACTCGCTTGTTTTCTACCATGCCCCCCAAACCCGTTCGTCCGTGGCCCTGACCCTGCTGGAAGAGCTGGAGGCTCCCTTCGAGCTGCAGCTGTTGAACATGAAGGCCGACGAGCAGCGCCAAAGCCCCTACCTGGCCATCAACCCCCTTGGCAAGGTGCCGGCGCTGCTGCACGGCGACACCCTGGTGACCGAGCAGGTGGCGATTTTCATCTACCTGGCCGACCTCTTTCCCGAAAAGGCCCTGGCGCCGGCTATCACTTCACCGCAAAGGGGCGACTACCTGCGCTGGATGGTCTATTACGCCGCCTGTTACGAGCCGGCCCTGGTGGACAAGGCCCAGGGCCGGGAGGTCACCAACCCCAAGATGTCGGTGTACGGGGACTTTGACACCATGCTGGGCACTGTCCTGGCGCGCCTGGCCAAAGGGCCCTATTTGCTTGGGGAGCAGTTCAGCGCCGCCGACATCCTCTGGGGCAGCGCCTTGAACTGGGGGCTGATGTTCAAGCTGGTGCCCGAATCGCCGCTGCTGACCGACTATGTTAATCGTATTGTCGGCCGCCCCAGCGCCGTCAAGGTGGCCGCCCGCGACCAGCAATGGGCCCAGGCCCACCAGGCCGCCTTGGACCAGCAACCGGCCTAAGGTAATTGGGCCGTTGCCAAGGCGACGGCCTTTTGGGCATGGAGCGCCGTGGTGTCGAAAAGGGGCACCGGGGTGTCCCCCTGCCCCACCAGCAGCCCTATTTCGGTGCAGCCCAGGATCACTGCCTGGGCGCCCCTGGCGGCAAGGCGGTCGATAACCTGCAGATACTGGGCCCGGGAGGCCGCCTCGATGCGGCCCTGGCACAGCTCCTGATAGATAACGTCATGCACCAAGGCCCGGTCGCTTTCGTCCGGCACCAGCACCTCCAGCCCAAAGCCTTGGGCCAACCGCCCCTTGTAGAAATCCTGCTCCATGGTAAAGGCGGTGCCCAGCAGCCCCACCCGGCGCACCCCGGCTTGGACCAGGGCCTCACCGGTGGCGTCGGCAATATGAACCAGAGGAATGGACAGGGCCTGGCTCAGCTCGGGGGCCAGCTTGTGCATGGTGTTGGTGCACAGCAGTAAAAAGTCGGCACCCGCCGCCTCCACCCGCTTGGCGCCTTCCACCAGCAAGGCTGCCGCCCCGGCCCAATCCCCTTGGTGCTGCGCCGCCGCCAGGGGCGCAAAGTCGACGCTGTAGAGGGCGATTTTGGCCGAATGCAGGCCACCGCAGCGCGCCCTTACCCCTCGGTTGATGGCGCTGTAATAGCCCTGGGTGCTCTCCCAGCTCATGCCCCCCAGCAAACCTATGGTTTTCAATCGCTATCTCCTTATTGGCCGCCAGCGGCCAGTGCCGGTATCGCCTTGCCTGCGTCGTAATAGCCGTTTTGGCATCTGGCCAGGGTGCCCCCCAGGCTCTCAAAAGTGTTGGGATCGGCTCCCTTGATGGGGCGCCCCTGGTAATAGACCCGGTCTTGGTCCCGGGCAAAAAGCTGCAAGCCATCGCCCAAAGGCGTAAAGCTGGCGAGGTGCGCGTCTTTGATGACCTTGTTGACAAAAAAGGCCTGGCTGGCGTCCCGGCTGTGGTAGCAGTCCAGGGCCACTATGGTTTCAGGGTCGGCCCCTGGCAACAGCCGCCGGCGGCAAAAGACCTGGGTCTTGTCCCTTAGCAGATCTTCCCCAAGGTAACAGGCGCTGTCCCTGTCCACCTTGGGCATGGCGGTTCCTTCGTAATAAATATGATGCTTGTCCTTGGCAAAATAGCCTCCCAGGTAGCAAAGGCTGGCGGCATCCATCTTGGCCTTGGGGTAGCCGGCGTAGAAGCCCTGGGCCTTGTCGCGGGCATAGGCGCCCCCCAGGTGCTCAAAGCTGTCGGTATCGCAGTGTAGCTGCCGGCTAATCCAGAAAACGCAGTCGCCGGCTTTGTAGTATCCACGCATCACCATCAGGCTCCGGGGGGCAGTTGGTCAAAACCGGGCAAGGCGGCCAAGTTGTGCTCCCAAGGCGCCCGGCTGGCTAAAAAAAGATGGGCGGTGGGGGCAATGGTGGGGGCCTGGTCCAGGCTGCCGGCCGGCACCAGCAACAGGGCACCGTCCTGGTATGGCAGGGGCGAGCCACAGTTGCTACAAAAGGCCCGCCCGTGGCGGCTGCCCGGCAGCGTAAAGCGGTGCAACAGTTCCTCACCCTGCAGCCAATGCACCTGGCCACCCATGGCAAAGAGGTTGGCACCATGGGCAGAGCCGCTGCCCTTTTGGCAATGCTGGCAGTGGCACAGGTAAAAATGGCTGAAAGTGGCGTCCAGGCGATAGCGCACCTGGCCGCAAAGGCAACTTCCTTGCTGTTCCATAACCCCTCCTAGGGTTGCAACCGGCGAATATTGTCGGCGGTGAGATTGACGATGTTCTGGCGCGCCTCCGGGCTTATCCAGGCGTTGTGGGGAGTGACAATCAGGTTCAAGGGTTCAGCCAGGGACGCCAGCAGGGCATGGCCCTGGCGGGGCGGCTCTTCGGGCAGCACATCCACCGCCAGCCCCCCCAGGCGCCCAGCTTTAAGGGCCGCAAGGGCCGCCTGCTCGTCGATGATGCTGCCACGGGCGCAGTTGATCACCAGGCAGCCGGGTTTGATGATTGCCAGCCGCTCGCCGTTCAGCAGGTGGCGGGTCGCCTCGGTCAAGGGGCAGTGGAAAGACAAGAGATCGGCCTGGGGCAGCAGGCTGTCGAGGCTGGGGCGGTTGTCGCCAGGGTCCCCGGGACGGGCGGCAAACACCACCTTGGCGCCAAAGGCCTCGGCCAGGCGGGCCACTTCGCTGCCCAGGGTCCCGGAGCCCACCAGCACCAGGGTCTTGCCTTTGAATTCCAAGGTGGCGTGGCCCATCAGGCAGAAAAAGGGGCTTTGCTGCCAGGCGCCGGCGGCCAGGTCCCGCTGGTACAGGGGCAAACGGGCGGCCAGGGCCAACATCAGCATCAGGCTGTGTTGGGCCACCGAGGCGGTACCGTAATTGCTGACATTGCACACCGGAATGCCCCTGGCCTTGGCGGCGGCCAGGTCGACGTTGTTGGTACCGGTGGCCATCACCAGCAGGGCTCTGCGCCCGGCCATGATGGCATCATCCAGCACCACTTTGTTGGTGAGCAGCAGCTCGGCGTCGGCGGCATGGGCCTGGAGCTGGCTTGGGGCTGTGGTGCCAAAGACCCGAAGTTCGCTGACCACGGCACGGATAGGGCTTAAATCGATATCCTTGCCCAGGGTATCGGCATCCAGGAGCACGGCTTTCATCACAAGGTCCGGTTAAAGGGGCTTGGCTTTTTTTAATCCAGCCCCGGGCCCTGGTGCAAGCCTCAAACCGCCATGCGCCCGGCCAGGCGCGACAAGGGCAGCATACCCGCGATCGCCGCCAGGGCCAGCCACCAGGGGTAGGCCAGCAGCGCCGAATAAAGCACCGCCACCAACGCCAATATGGCTACCAGGGACCAAGACAACACGGCCGCGCGGCGCCGCTCCAGCAGCAGTGCCGTCAGCACGCCGACAAAACTGGCCAGCCAGATACCGATAAGGGTGACAAGGGTGTAGCCCAGGCCCTGCTCCGCCGGATAAAGGGCGATGGCAATGCCTTGAATTAAAACCTGGGTGGAGGCCGCCACTACCAACCCGGCCAGGATAGCCAAGGGTAATTTGAGCCAGCGGCTGTTGCCGCTTTGCAGCTGTTCTTCGTCTACCATGTCCCACACTCCATGTTGGGGCCGCCTGATTCCCTAAAGCGGTCAAAAAAACCACAGACTTAACTGCTGTTCTAATCCTTATGCACAATGCCGCCATTGGCAAGCTCATCTTAGGGCCTGTTTTAAAAGGACTCAGCTGGGTCAAAAGCGGCTCTAAAAGCACTTTGGCCATCTGGACTTCCAAGTTACAAATCCCTATGATCGCCGCTTCAGCTTTTACTGAATTCAACGCCTTTTTTCATGGTGCCCGCTGGGATAATCGGGAAGCCGGTGTAAATCCGGCACTGCCCCCGCAACGGTAAGGAAGGCGCAGCGTCATCAGGCCACTGTGGCAACACGGGAAGGCGGCGCTGCTAGACCCCGTCCAAGTCCGGAGACCGGCCATGAAAGAAAACCTGACGCCTTCGGTGGGCAAGGCACAGGTTCGGCATTTTTGCTGTGGTACCTTCATTGCCCCCATGAAGTGGATAGAACTTTATGGGCTTTTCCCGAACCCTTATCGCCCTGGCGCTGCTGCCGGTGGCCGTCCAGGCCGCTCAGAGCGCCGACGAGCACCTGCTGGTGCTGGGCCGCCAGACCCAGGCCGTAGACAGCCTGCCGGCCGCCGTCACCCTGATCAGCCAAGCGGATATCGAAAACAGCGGTGCCACCAGCCTGGAAAGCCTGCTCCGTGGCCGCGCCGGTATTCAGGTGGCCAACTCAGGCTCTGGCCCGGTGCTGAGCCTGCGCGGCTTTGCCCCCGACCAAAGCGGCGCTAACGTGCTGGTGCTGATCGACGGGCGCCGCCTGAACAGCCAAAGCCTGGCCGGGCCGGCCCTGGCCAGCCTGCGCCTTGGCAACATAGCCCGCATCGAAGTGCTGCAAGGCTCCGCCGGTGTGCTCTATGGCGACCAGGCCGTGGGCGGCGTTATCAACATCATAACCAAGGGCGGCAGCGACGGCGGCCAGGTTTCGGCCAGCCTCGGCAGCTTTGACCACCAGGCCCTGGGGGCCAACCTGTCCAAGGGCTTTGCCAACGGCCTCTACGTCGACAGCAACCTGGCCTGGGACAAAGCCGACAACTACCGCGACCACAGCCAAAGCCGCACCGCCTCGGTGCAGGGCCGCCTGGGTTACCGCACCCAAGGGCGCCACCTCTATGCCGAGCTGGGCTGGGACCAGGACGACCGCGACCAGCCCGGCCCCCTGACTTTCAGCCAGACCGACCGGCGCTTCTCCCGCCCCGAATTTGCCAAGGACTTTATCAACCAGATAAGCCAGGTGGCCCGCCTGGGCCTGGAACAGCAGCTGGACGACAACTGGCAGCTGCTGGTGGACGGCTCGGCGAGCCGCCGGGAACGGGACTACAACCAAAGCTACATGGACTGGGCCGTGGACAACCCCAGCGAAACCACCGAGCGCCTTAACCGCATCTCCCCGCGCCTCAAGGGCCAACTGGGTGAACTGGCGGTGCTGGCCGGTATCGATTACGAACACGGCAACTACGACGACGACAGCCTGGGCGCCCATAACAGCCGCGACAGCCAAAGCCTCTATGCCAACGGCCAGTGGCAGCACCAGGCCCTGACCCTGAGCGCCGGCCTGCGCTACACCGACGTGGACGACGACCTCATCTACGCCAGCACCTACGCCCAGGGCGTGTCCATCAGCCGCGACGCCACCACCTGGTCCCTGGCCGGCCAATACCAGCTGGACCAGGCCGGGCGCCTCTTTGCCCGTATCGACCGCAACGTGCGTTTTGCCAAGCTGGACGAGCAGGGCTACACCCCAGCCGGCATCCTGGGCCTGGACCCGCAAAAGGGCCTGTCGGTGGAGCTGGGCTGGGCCGGTGAGCAGCTCAGCCTGTCGGCCTTTCGCCTGGATCTCAAAGACGAGATCGTCTTTGACGCCAACGCCCCGGCCCCCGAAGGCGGCCTCTTTGCCGGCGCCAACGTCAATGCCGACCAGTCCCGCCGCTACGGCGTCAACCTGGCCGGGCACCAGGACTTTGGCCCCCTGACCCTGGGCGTCGACTACCAATGGCTGGACGCCCAGTTCACCAAGGGCGCCAGCGACGGCCACAAGGTGCCCTGGGTGTCGCGCCACAGCGGCCTGCTCTATGGGGACCTGGTGCTGTCCAAGGCGCTGAGCGCCCGGGTCGAATACCAATACCGTGGCAGCCAGTACCTGCTGTCCGACAACCTCAACCAGGGCGACAAGGTCGGCAGTTACGGCCTTTGGAACCTGGCGGGAATTTGGCAACAAGGCCCCTGGCACTTTGTGCTGAGGGTGGATAATCTGTTTGATAAGCGATTTGCGGATTACGCCGTTTACAATGCCTGGGGGGAAGACTCCTGGTACCCCGGCAAAGGCCGTGAGTTAAACCTCACCGCGCGCTACAACTTCTGACGAGGATAACAATGACCCCACGCCTGCTGACACTGCTTGCCATCATCGCCCTGTGCGCCCTGTACCGGGTGATGCCGCACCCCTGGAACGTGTCGCCGGTGGCCGCCATGGCCCTTTTTGCCGGCGCCCACTTCCAGACCCGCGCCATGGCCTTGCTGGTGCCGCTGGCGGCCATGGCCCTGTCCGATCTGGTGCTGGGCCTGCACCCTACCCTGCCCTTCGTCTACGGCGCCTTGTTGCTGACGGTGATGCTGGGCTTTTGGGTGGGCAAGGACATCAACCCCGGCCGGGTGCTGGCCGGATCCCTGTCCGGGTCATTGTTGTTTTTCTTTGTCACCAACGCGGCGGTGTGGCTGGTGGGTAATTATTACCCGCCAGGTCTTGAAGGCCTGAACCAATCCCTGGCTGCCGGCGTCCCCTTCTTCCAGTACACCTTGGTGGGGGACCTGGCCTTCAACGCCCTTTTCTTCGGCGCCTTTTACGCCTTGGAAAAACACTTCCCGCAGCAATACAGCCATTGAAAAAGGCGCCGCAAGGCGCCTTTTTTTGTTTTAGGGCCAGGCAGCACGCTGGCCCCCTAAGCTCCCAGAAACTTTTCGTCCCTGGCAACACGCCGAAACCGGGCGCCGCCTTTGCACAGCACCAGGTACTCCCTACCTCCCTGGCCGCCCCTTCGCCTTGTTGGCCATTGCCATGGGGCACCGGTCTGGGGCAGACACTATTAGCGCAAAGGCCAACCCAGCAGCAGCACGGTAAGGGTTGTGGCCCCCACCAGCAGGTTCATGGGCAGGCCCACCTTCAGAAAATCGTTGAACTTGTAGCCCCCAGGCCCCAGCACCATCAGGTTGGTCTGGTAGCCAAGGGGGGTGGCAAAGCTGGCCGAGGCCGCCATCATCAGGGCGAACACAAAAGGGGTGGGAGCCAGGCCGGCCTTGTCGGTGATCTCCACTACGATGGGCAACATCACCAGGGCGGCGGCATTGTTGGTGATGACTTCGGTCAGCAGGGACACCGCCAGGTACACCAAGATCAGCAGCAGCCAGGGCTTGCCACCGGACAGGGCCACCAACTGGTGGGCGATAACCCCGGCAACCCCGGTTTTTTGCAACGCCGTGCCCAAAGCAAAGGAGGACGCAATGGTGATCACCAAGGGCAGATCCAGGCTCTTTTCAGCCTGGCCCACCGACATGCAGCCGGTCAGCAGCATCAGGCCGGCCCCCATCAGGGCGGCATTTAGCATGCTGATAAGGCCAAGGCCCGCCGCTCCCACCAACCCCAGCAAAATGCCCCAGGCCAGCAGCGCCTTG